>JAHBXU010000075.1 GCA_019636315.1 Planctomycetaceae bacterium
ACTGATGCGGGCGGCGATACCGGTGGGATCGGCTTGAATTGCCGAAAATCGGCATTCCGGTCTCAGGGGCAAACGCGAACGGATTCCGCGCGGCCGATCATGCGAGCCGCGTATCTCGTTCATCGGTGTCCGGCCCGCAAAGTTTCACTGTTTCCCGGAACCAGACCAATCGACAAAGCCGATTTCACCAGAAATCCTTCATGCATTTTATGCATTCTGCACACGCATCCCAATTTTTTACTTGAGGGAATTTTTCAATCTCTCGGCATTTGAAGGGGAATTCCTCTCCGCCAGTCCACCGAAGCCGCGTGGTTGCCGCGCTGCCCGTTCGCTTGAAGGGCGCCGCGTCAGGGAACGGATTCGTCGCGATACGTACGCGCGACTCGGAAGCCGACGTCAAAATACACCTGTCGAGGGAGGTCGTGCTCCCGAAAAGTGGACGTGGTGTCGCCGGCGGGGCGCGTAAAGCCTCCGCCCCGCAGATCGCGCTCGCTCCCTCTTTCGTTGCGCGCGTCGATCCCGTCGACGACAATGCCAGCCCCGGAGCGCTCGACATAGTCGTCGAAGTAAAAGCTGTGACACCATTCGACCGCATTCCCATGCATGTCGAACAGGCCGGCGTCATTGGGTTTGAGCCGTCCCACCGGGGAAGCGCGGTTTGGCGTGTTGTCCTCGTACCAGGCATACTCGCCGAGGAGCGACTGACTATTGCCGAACGACCAGGCGGTCCGCGTACCGGCTCGGCAGGCATACTCCCATTCGGCCGCTGTCGGCAAGCGGTATCCGGTTCGATCCAGCAAGTCGTCGGGAAGCGGCAAGTTGGCGCCAAACTCCTTCCGAACTTTTTCCAAAGTATCCAGCGGCGGATAACACATCTCGCGCTCGTCCAAGCCGGCTTGCTCACTGAGCCAGCGGCAATACATCACGGCATCAATCCAGCTCACCATCACCACCGGGCAATCGGGTTCCGGCGCATACTCGACAAACGAAGGGATGGGATGGGACTGACGAAAGCGGAGATATTCTGCGACGGTCACCTCGTGACTGGCGATTCCGAACGATCGTGGAATGAGACGCTGATGCGGTGTTTCATTGTTCTGGTGGTAGGGCGTCGCAACGTCCGATCCCATCTCAAAGGTGATCGGCCCGTCAAACACCGCGAAGGTGACTCCCTGGGGATCAATCTGCCACTGTCGATCGGCCGTCCGCTGGTCAGACTGAAGCGCCGTCTGGACCTGGTCGACTTCTGCTGCCTTGCCCCAGGTGCGCAGCGTCCACTCCGCTGCGCCATGAACGCCGGTGTGCGGATGCGTTGCAAAGCGGTCCAGCAAGGGAACGGCCAAGCGTTCGCGATCGCCGGGCAACAGGTCTCCTTCGGCATACTCTCCCAGCATCAGACAAAGCGCTGCTTGCACCTCGGCCGACTCCTCCCACTCCAGTCGCGAGGCGATCATTCTCCAGGGGACTCCCGCCAAGGCGACCGCGTGAACCAATCGCGACCGGATCTCACGATCGGGAGTCGCCTTGAGCAGCGGCCACACCTCATCAGGACGGTCCAGCTTGAGCAACGCCACAGCCAGGTTAGTGATCTGCGCCTGACGGCGGTCGGCGTCTTCCGGGCTCCCCCCGGTTTGCGATTGCAGGTCCAGCAAATCGGCCGACAACCGCGGGGCCACTTCGTCATTGTGATGCCGCAGGGCGACCAGCAGCGGCGCGAGCTGGGCCGGACTGGCGGCCGGAACGAGCTCGACCAGCATCTCCAGCGAGTCATTAAAGAGTTCGGCCAGCACGGTCGCCGCCAGGACACGGACGTCCCGGTCTTCTCCCGACATGAACTGTTGCGTCAGGGACTGTTCCAGTTCGTCGCGGACGGGCCGTACGGCCGGCAGCCAGCGGGACAACTCAATGGGATCCATCGTCAGCAGTTCGGCGACCAGATCGGAACTCACGCGCGGCCAATCGGGGACGTTTGAATCGAGCGCGGCGAGGGCCGCCAGCGCCCGGAAGTTTTGAGGGCTCCCGCTGGCTTCCCTCTGCGCCGTCCGCCAGAGAGGTGATGCAAATTGCTGCTGGTAGCCGTACCCGTCGATGAGACCGGTCAGCATCAACAGCTCCTCTGCATCGGAAATCAGCAACTGCGACAGCACGTCCCGCACGGCATCGGCATCCGCGATCGTTTGCTCATCGAGCACGGTGCGGGCCAACTGCATCCGGGCTCGGTTGCGTGAGTCGAGTTGGGACGAAGCGAGCAGACTGTTGAGCCGCGGCTTGATCTCTTCGCGTGAGGCGGCCAGTTCGTCGATAATGATTGGCACGGATGCCGAGACGGCACTCTGCAATGCCTCCAACTGGGTGAGGGCACGTTCGGCTCGCGCTTCGCGCATGCGGTGCTCGCTGCGCACGGCGGCGACACCGAACCACGTGGAAATCATGGCGCCGATCATGATGGCCGCCGCCACCGCCCCCAGAAGTCCGGCGATGTCGGGGTTTCGCTGGGCCCACCGCCAGGCACGATGCGGCAGACTGAGGGGGCGAGCTAATATCGGTACGCCAGCTCGCCATCTCTCGAGTTCGTCCGCCAGATCTTGTGCCCGTTGATACCGTTCAGCGAGCTTCTTGGTCAGCGCTTTCTGACAGATCGTTTCCAGATCGCGCGGGATGGACTTGTCGATCTGACGCAGCGGCGGCGGCTCTTCATGCTGAACAGCGACGAGCACTTCGGTGACGGTCCCGCGAAACGGCCGTGCGCCGGTCAGCATTTCATGAAGCATCACCCCCAGGCTCCAGATGTCTGAGCGGCCATCCGCCAGATGCGCCTTACCGCTGGCCTGTTCCGGACTCATGTAGGAGGGAGTTCCCATGAACATCCCTTCGCGCGTGCGGAGCGTGTCTCCGTCGTCGCGTCGCGCAAGTCCGAAGTCGGCAATATGAGGTTCACCGTCCTGATCCAGCAGGACGTTCTCGGGTTTCATATCCCGATGCACGATGCCCAGCGAATGGGCGTAGTCGAGTGCTGCGGCGAGTTTCGAGATCAAGGTGGCCGCCTCGGCGCAGGTCAGCTTCTTTCGCTCTTTCATGAGCGCGCCGAGCGTGCGGCCTTCAATGAACTCATAGGCGATAAAGCTGGAGTGCGGCAATCGCTCGAATTCGTAGACCGGGATGATATTCGGATGTCGCAACTGGGCCGCCGATCGGGCTTCGCGAAGGAAGCGGTCGACATCCTGTTTGTCCGACAGCACGCCCGTTTTGGCGACCTTGATCGCGACTTTGCGATCCAGATGCGGATCGTATGCGAGATAGACGGTGCCGAACGCACCCTGCCCGAGGACTTTCAGGATCTCAAATCGACCGATGGTTGCGTTCGCGGCACGACCGTCAGTCGCCGAAGTTGATCGTCCCTCCTCCGCACTTTCCCCGGCAATGGTCTGCTCGGTGGTGACCAACTCTGCACCGCTGCCGTCCACCGACACCGGAATCGTTGCTGAAGGATGTGCTCCTGATCCCGCGACAGTCTGGTCGAACGTCGGTGGTGAGTGAGATCCTTCGGCCGAGTCGCCGATCAGCGTTCGTTCGTCCGCGACCGAGACGCTCTCCGACGCGTGCTGGTGAGTGCGCGCTGAATCAGCCGTGGACGATTCGGTCGTCATGTCGACCGAAAGCGGCGTATTGACCGTCGCCCTTTCCTCGGCGCTGTCGCCGGGGAGCCCACTTGCGCTGAGGGTGCGCCCCTCACCCGCCTCGACGTCGAGTCGCTGGAGAGGCTCGCTTCGCGAATCCAGAAGTGTCGCGTCTTCAACCGATACCTCGGCCTGAATGACCGTCTCGGCCGCATCCTGTTCGGAGTCGACGGGCCCCTCCGTCGGGGTCGGATCGTTTCCGCGGCACGACGAACTCCGGTCCGGTGGACGAGACGCGCGTGTGCGCTGCGACTCCTCTGCATTGTAGGACGTCACGTCCGTCATCGTCTTTCAACCGCTGCTGGTTCGCGGACTCTGAGTGAAGCTCCCTTCATAGTCTTGGCGATTTCTCCGAAAAACGGAAGGGGCAAACGGAACGCAGAGCGGTCTTGCCGCCCGCGACGTTCAATCGACAAGGCGCGTCTGCTGTCGGCCGCATGGTGACCTGCTACCGATCCCGATATCGTCACACCGGACAGTCGTGTGGTTGCCTTCAGGAGGGCGTTCACGGCAGAATGGCGCACGAACCTGTGATGCGATCTCTCCTGACAAGAATCGAGGATGTGCGATGCGACGTCGACTCTCGCGAATTGTTCACCGTACCGGATGGGTTTGTGCCGGCGTCATGCTCAGCCTGTCGACGAGTGCTGCGTTTTTTGAGGAGTGGAAGAGCGGGGTCAACTGGACAGAACCGGCCGTCATTACGCCCGGCGACGGCACCGCGCCGCCGTCGGACGCGGTTGTGTTGTTCGACGGCGGCGACCTGGAGCAATGGAACGGCGTCAAGAACTGGACGTTTACCGAGGACTATGCGGTTGTTGGCAGCAACATCTCCAGCAAAGAGGGCTTCGGGGACTGTCAGCTGCATCTGGAATTTGCCACGCCGGCTGAGGTCTCGGGGCAAGGACAGGGGCGGGGCAACAGCGGGGTCTACCTGATGGGCCGCTACGAAGTGCAGATCCTGGACTCGTACGAGAACACGACTTACTTCGACGGACAGTGTGCCTCACTGTACAAGCAGCATCCGCCGCTGGTTAACGCCTGCCGCAAGCCGGGAGAATGGCAAACTTACGACATCCTCTTTACGGCGCCCCGTTTTCATGCCGACGGAAAACTCAAGACCCCCGCGTACGTCACGGTGCTGCAGAACGGCGTGCTCGTTCAAAATCACTACGAACTCCAGGGCGGGACCTATTACGAGAATCCCCCCTCCTACGAGGCGCATGGGCTTCGAGAACCACTCGCACTGCAGTTCCATGGAAATCCCGTGCGGTTTCGCAACATCTGGATTCGTGACCTGTTGCCTGTTGAGGAGCAGAAGCGGGACGTTGTTGCCGCCGATCGCGGGCAATGACGGGCCGCAAAGATTTCGCGCCGATTCCATGGCCCGAGATTTCGCGGCGTGTGATCGCGTCGTCAGTGGAGGCATCTGCAAGGCGCTGCGGCCGAATGTCTTGCTGATGTTTCGACTGACCATCGTCGCCAGAGAGGAATCGTTGTCGTGAATGAATCGTCAACATCTGGTCCGGGCGTGCTGCTGGTCTCGGCGGATCTGTTCTTTGGAAGCCGCGTGCGCAGTTCGGTTGAAGCGGCGGGCCACACGCTGGATGTCGCCGTTGCGGGTCCGATCGCCGCAGAAAAGTTGACTGCCGGAACGTATCGCCTCGTCGTGATCGATCTCGAAACGCCGCGACTTGCCATCGGCGATCTCCTGTCCCAACGGAATGAGGCGTTGCGCCCTGTTTTTGTCGCCTATGCTCCCCATGTGAAATCGGTGCTGCTGAATGTGGCCCGAGAAGCGGGGTGTGACGCCGTCCTGACGCGCGGACAGTTTGACTCGCAATTGAAGGATCTGCCGTCGAAATACCTTGGTCGTGGAACGTGAGCGGCGCGTGAAAGTCGCCGCTCAGCCGCGAACGGTCGTGCGAGCGTGAGAATGAGCAGTTGGGCTTAACCGACCGGGTCAAACGTCAGCGGCGCGTCGCGACGGACATTGGCGACGCGCAGGCAGACGCGTCCATCGAGCAGGTCCGTAAGGATGTTGCCGCACACGTCGGCGCGCCAGCCTTGCAGCAGCGCGGGCGGTTCCCCCTCGCGACCGTTAAAGGCGTGCCAACGAACCAGGTGCTGCAGGTCACTCATTGAGCCGACGATGGATTGTGAGATGCCCAGTTCGGCACAGCGGTCGGACAGCGCAATGGCCAGCAGTTTCCCGAGCACGTCCTCCTGCGGCGGAGCATGAGGGGAGACCGCTTTTCGGGGGCAGTCTTCGTCCGGCAACTCCATCGCCCGCTGAATGCACTCCCAGATAGCGGCCGCTTCCCGCCGGAAGTCTCGCCGCTGCATGTCCCGCGTTGCGGTGATCTCTTCAAATTTGCGCGGCTTGCGATGAGCCAGATCGATCAACAGGTCGTCGCGGAGAATTGTCCGCGGCGGCTTGTCACGACGTTCGGCCTCGCGATCGCGCCACTCGAACAACTCGCGCACGAGCGCCATCTCTCGCCGCGATAACTTGTGCACACCGGAGACTCTGCGCCAACGTTCGCCGTCATCTTCGGCCGCGTAGACGGCCGCACGCCGCGCGAACTCATCCCATACCCATGCCAAGCGGCCCAGCTTCTCCAGCGATTCCTGTTGTCGGGACCAGATGCCCAACAAGTGCGCGACGTCGTCCAGGGCATAGTCAATCTGCCGGGAAGAAAGGGGACGTTTGGCCCAGTCTGTCCGGGTCTCGTGCGACTCGATACGCTCATCAAGCACGCGCTGTACGAGTGCTTTATAGGACAGCGGAAATCCGCGGCTCAGCAAACCCTCGGCGACTTGCACATCGACCATCTTGCGAGGCGGACCACCACCTAAGTGCAGACAGAACCGCACCTCTTCCCGCGCTCCATGAGCAATGACCGTCGTCACGTCGTCCTGCAGGATCTCCCACCACCGGTCAAGCCGCTCGATGGGAAATGGATCGACAACCGCCCGGCGATGCGGCGTCGCGAACTGCATCAGGCAGAGACGCGGACGATAGTAGGACTCGGAGATGAACTCGGTATCGAATCCGACGATGCCCGCAGCTTTGATTTCTTCGCACAACTCGTCGAATGCGTCTTGAGTCGTAATCAAGCGGCCCGGCATGCGTTGTCAACCTTCCAGTTGCCAGCGGGCCTGTCGCAGCTCCGCCTGAGTTCGATCGGCCGGCTTTTCGTACCACACCGTCAATAGTTCGCCGTCGTCCAGTTCCACCGTCGAGGGATACCCCAGGTCGCCTGACGCCCCGTCTCCGGACAGGATGATTGGCTCGGACCAGCTCCGCCCGCCGTCGCGGCTGACGCGCGCCTGATTGCCGCGTGGTGCGCGGCGATGGCCATACGTCATCAGCAGCCGCCCGTCACGCAGTCGCAACAGATGAGACGGCAGCCCCCACACATCAATGGAATAGGGGACGGCCCAGGTCTGACCGCCATCTTCGGAGTGCGTCTGCAGGGTCTCGCGTTCATTCTGCGGATTGTGATTGCGAACATGGACGATGATTCGACCGTCGCCCGCTTCCACGGCATGCAATTCATGATACTGCTCCGGGTCGTCACCCGGCCGCGGCGGGATCTCGATCACCTCACCCCACGTCACGCCGTCGTCCGCCGAGAGCGACACCCCCACTTGAGCAGTCTCCGCCCAAAGCCCTTTGCCAGCGTACAGCAGACGCCCATCTGACAGTGGAATGGGACCGTGCGGACTGTTGAGCGGGACCGAATACCGAGCAGACCACGTGATGCCTCCGTCGGTTGAGCGGATCATCCAGCGGCCCAGTTCGGCCTTGCGTGCGGCTTCCGGAAGCCGATCACGGGCGGCTCGCCAGCGGGCCAGTCGTTCTTCCGGCCAGTCACCGGGATTTCCCGTCTGCGTCTGTTGCTCGGCACGTTGCAGCACGGGTTCCCAGGCGAGTGATGAAAAGGTCGTGACAAGAATCGATCCCGCCTCCGTTTCCAGGACGCCCGCGTCTCGGTCGTCAATGTCGGAATCGAGCAGCGTCCGGGGCCACGTCCAGGTTTTTCCATTGTCGTTGGACGTCATCCAGTCGACGCGCCCGAAGGGGCAAACGTGGGCCTCCCGTCCACCGGACCAGACCAGCAGAAGCTGACCATTTTTCCGGCGGCAGATCGTCGGCCAACCATGATAGATGTGCGGCTCCGCGCTGATCACATCGGTTGCAATCAACCGGGCCGCAGGCGGGGCGGCCGACGTCGGACGCGCCGCGAGGGCCCCGCCGACGATTGCCGCGGTCGTTTGCAGAAACGACCGACGTCCACACAATGCGCGCGATGAATGTCGAGACATATCGATTGACTGAAGGCGGTTTTGAGGACAGCAGGTTCGGATTGTGGCAGCTTCGCCCCGCCTTCGTCAATCGGCGCACCGATGTTGCTCCCGTCACGCGGTCCCTGCGTTCCGGACAGACGAGCGCGCTCGATCACCGGGCGGCGTCGTTTGCGTTGAATTCGCCGTTTGATTGCCCCGTTCCGTCGCGCTATGATAGGGCTGTCCATTCCATCCTTCGCAGTTTTGGACCGGTCGGATGTCATCACGTTTCTTCCTGATAGGTGCGACAGCGTGTGCTGCCTGTGGCGCACTTCTCTTCGCCGCGCTGGCTCCGCCCGGTGCGCCTCCATCGACGGCGCGGACGCCAACAGCCGGCGCGCTTCCGTCGGACAAGACGACAGCTGACGAGACCCCGCTGATCGTTGACGAACCCGCGGAAACCCCCGTCGGCATGGTCTGGGTTCCGGGCGGCGCGTTTGTCATGGGGACCGAGACGCCTGCTCCCGGGGAGCCCAATCTGGATCGCGTCAAGGCGGACGAGTTCCCCGCTCATCCGGTCGAACTCGACGGGTACTGGATCGATGAGACGGAAGTCACCAATCGGCAGTTCGCAGAGTTCGCGGAGGCGACCGGATATGTGACGTTTGCCGAGAAGGTGCCGACGCGGGAAGACTTTGCCGCGTCTGGGGTCGACGTCACGCGGATCGCGGACAAGGACCTTGTGCCCGGATCCATGTGCTTCAACTGCGAATTCAATCGTCACAACCTGATCACCGGTGTGGCGAACTGGGAGTATCAGTTGTGGCAAGTCGTCCAGGGCGCGAACTGGCGGCATCCCGATGGTCCGGATTCTTCGATTGATGACCGGCTGGATCATCCGGTGGTGCACGTGAACTGGGACGACGCAGTCGCCTTCTGCACGTGGGCGGGGAAGCGGCTTCCCACGGAAGCGGAGTGGGAATTCGCGGCTCGTGGCGGCCAGCAGGGCGGGAAATACCCGTGGGGGGACGAACGGGAGCCCGGCGGTGAGTATCAATGCAATTACTGGCAGGGGGCCTTTCCCACGGAGCGTCTCAATCTCGACGGATTCGAGACGACCGCTCCGGTGAAGTCCTTCCCTCCCAACGCACTGGGACTCTATGACATGGCCGGCAACGTCTGGGAGTGGTGTCACGACTTCTACGACCGTGACTACTACGCGGAGCCCGGTCCGTAATCCCCAGGGCCCGTCCAAGAAGCTTTGATCCATAAGGAACGCGGGGATCGTCAAGCACTCGCAGCGAGGCGGCTCATTCATGTGCAATGTCAACAGTTGCACCGGCTATCGCTGTGCCGCCCGGATGCGTGGTGAAGTGACCTCCGGCGCGTTTCACAACGGTTTCCGATGTGCCGTCAGCCCGTCGCAGATCGACGAATACCAGGCAGCGCAGGACCGCATTCGTCAGTGGCGAGAGATGGGCGCACGTGCGACCGAACCATGAACCGGACGCTGCGGGTTACGGCTTGTTACTGCTGGGCCGTGTGCCAAACCGAGGCTCCTCGCCCCGGAGGAGTCGCCGAATGTTGCCGCGGTGCCGCAGGATGATCAGCAGCGGCACGGCGAGGCTAAAGGCGGCCTGGCTCCATGTCTCCGCCGAGAACGGCGCAGGCAGCAATTGCCAGAGTGCGACGGCGCCATAAGTCACTGCGGCCAGCAAGGAACTTAACGAGACAATTCGTGAGAGTCCGAATGTCACCACAAAGACGCCCGCAGCAACGGCAGACGCCAGCGGTGCGATCACAATGACGACCCCCAGGGCCGTCGCGACCCCTTTACCGCCGCGAAACCGCAGCCAACAGGGGAACATGTGTCCCACGATGGTGGCCAGACCGCAAAACACGCGCAGGTGCGTGAACTGCGGATCAGCGGCCGGGAAAACGGCCCACGGCAACCAGGCTGTGGGAAGCATTCCCTTCAAAGCATCGAGCACGAAGACCAACAGCCCCCAGAACTTTCCAATCGAACGGGCCACGTTGGTCGCGCCGATATTCCCGCTCCCCACGGTGCGGATGTCGACTCCTTTCACCAGACGTGCGATCAGCCATCCAAACGGGATGGCCCCGATGCCATAGGCGGCAAGGACGGCGAGCACGATCGACAGCGTGTCACTCACGCCGCCTCCACCGCGACGAAAACGCGATCAATCCAGCGACCCGGCCTGTTCCAGGCGGTCGAGTTCTTCAACGAATTCATTGACATCCTTGAATTCACGATACACCGAAGCAAATCGCACAAACGCAATCTGATCCAGTTTGCGAAGCGTATTGAACACCATTTCGCCAATGTATCGCGATGGGACCTCGCGGTCGCCCACCTGATAGACATCGGCTTCGACATCACTGATGATCTGCTCGATCTGA
>JAHBXU010000750.1 GCA_019636315.1 Planctomycetaceae bacterium
GTAGCGGAACGTGTCTCCGTCTGCCGTGACGAGCTGATTGAAGCTGGCGAAGTAGGTGGTGGCCGCTTCGCCTTCGAGGCCGCGCAGTTGGTCGATGGTTGTCGCTTGCTGGATTTCCGGAACCGTTGCGGCGAGCCGCTTTGCGCCCCTTGCCAGGGATTCGGCTCGTGCGGCATCGGCGGTGTCGGCGGTGTCGCGTGCGGCTCGAAGCACCACGGTGCGGCAGTTGGCGATCTTGGCCAGAACAATCGTGCGAGTGATGGCGATGCTCGTCTTCTCATCATCGGCCGCGCGGTATTGCTGGCGACGAAGAAGCACGTTACCGGGTGTGAAGCCCACGATCGCGGCGCGGAATCGCCCGGATTCACTGAGCAGGGACACCGAGACGCCCGCTTCGGCACACGCGGCCATCAGTTGCGGGCTGAGGCCCACACGGCCGAAGCACACGATCCCATCCAGGTTGTGCAGTGGGATGCGGAGCTTGGTCTCCTTCTGGACCCGCACGGCCGCCGCGGCACCGTCTTTCGAGAGATAGGCGCCCTGGGTGGTGACGAAGAGCGTGTTGAGGTGCGTCTTCATCAATGGTGACCCGTTGGCCGGCGGATTTGTTGTTCAACAAAGCTTGATGTCGAGCACACGATGATTTGTGCGAGCTATTCGAGGATGTCAGACGCTGGGGCTGCTAAATCGCTGCTTAACGCCGCCTGAAGTTGACGCTGGAAGTACCGGGTTGCCGAGGGGCGGTTCATTGCGTCCGGAAGGCAGATGGGCAGAAGTGAACAGGTCTCGCACTTCTTCTCCCGCACCGCATGCGGCGTGCGCCCGGAGTGAAAAATTTCGTGCAAGCGCACGGCCGCTTGTGTGGTGATACTGCGCAGCGAATCCTCAAAGTCGACGTCGAAACGACGGCGCTGGACGCCATAGAACAGTTGTCCGACGGGGACATGTATGGCGAGCATCTCTTCGAGGCACAATGCCTGGGCACAGAGCTGCACGCGGTCGCAGTCGTTGGTCTTAGGCCGGCCGCGTTTGTACTCGATAGGCGTGACGGTCCAACCCGTCAGCCCTGCGCGCGTCCGCTCCCGGAGCCAGGCGGCGAGCGAGCGGTCCGCCTCACGATCGGACACGCCCTCCGGTGGCCGCCACTCGATTACGTCCGCCTGTCCGGCCAGTCCGAGGGTCCGGCTGGCCAACGGCAACCCCCGAGTGATCCGCACCCCGTGCCGCGTCTGCGCCTTGCCCTCGTGGGCGTTGCGATGCAGAATCCGCCCCTCGACGGTAAACCGGTTCTCCACCCACACGCGCTCGAGATGAATTAACGCACACTGCCGCTCACAAAACAGCAGATGCTGCAAAGCGGAGAGCGGGAGGAGATCGGCTTCGGCGAAGGGCATCAGTCGCAAAACGTTACGGTGCCCAAGTTGACAGTAAATCTTCATCTAGCAATTTGCCGGCTAGAAATGACCGAACTTGGCGAAGCAAACTCCGTTCGAACACTTCCCGACAATGCCGATCATGAGGCCTGATGTGAATCAGGACGCGATTTGGAAACTTGCCGTCGATCATGCAATCTTCGATCGGTCGAGCCTGCATGTGACGATATCGCGTTGCCTTCCAGTTCCACTGACGATCGTATTTCTCATCACCTTCCCGACCCGTATATTCAATGAGCAAGGTTGCTCCATCGATTGGCCGCACTAATGTAAAGTCAGGTTCCATGGGTTTTTTGTCTGCCGGATACCCCGGCACAATCAACGGCTCTTCATATTTGTAGTCGTGGATGCCGGCAGAATAGAGGATGTTGGCGATTGTTTGCTCGCCATTTGATTTCACTGGATCACCTCGAAGAGTCGGAATCCTCGCTCGACCATCATTGCGAGGAAGTGAGGCAAGTTGGTGAAAGAAGCCCAATTGAAAAAGGCCTTGGTCAACCGTGTTCAGATGTCCCGGCCATTCCCTGCTGAGCTGCGAATGAAGTTGCACAAGTGTCGCTTCGATATCTGACCGGACGTTCCAGTTGTCGATCTTTTTCAGTCGGTGTCTTGCCACGCGATGAACGCGTGGCAAAACACCACATGGATATGTCGAAGCACCCGCAAAAAAACGATCGACATATGTTGCATTGATTTCGCTATCGCCAAGATCTTGGATGTGCTGGCAGACGGCGAGAAATCGCCCTGCGTGATAAGCAGGCGAAGGATGAGTCTCGTTGAGTCCTTTAGACATGAATATTCTCTCACTGAATCATTGGAAGGATCGTCAAACCAAATCCAGTTCTTTCACGATCATAATTCCTTCTGGTAGTTCGGAATCGTTAACCTCCACCAGATAGTCGTTGAACGAACGAGGAGGCTTTATCGGATCTGCGAGTTGAACACCCACAAGGGCAAACAGTTTATTTGCCGGCGCATTGCCAAGGGGGCTTTCATGCTTGAACACGATGAGCCGCTGTGCGGCCATCTCACCACGTGCCGCGGCACGATCGGCCTCGAACATTCGCGCAAGCGCCGTCCAGAGTAAGTGGAGATCCGCACCATTACTGTCGAAACCTGTCTGCTTTGCAAGGTGCGGATTGATAAATCCGTGAGCGCGATAGAGACCATAGGGCACCGCGAACTTCCGGCCCATAGTGCGATTGTCGCCGCTTTGATCTTTTGCTTCCTTTTCGGTCGTGACGGCACATCGTGTGACCGCATACTCTTGGGAGACAATCGGATCAATACTCCGAGCAATACCGAATTGAATCGGGCCTCGAACTTGTCCGCAATTGACGTCCGTTGACATCACCGCTCCAAACGCACGAATGTCAAAGAAATTGGCACACATCCAGTTGGTGACCTTTCGCGCGTCCTCTTCATTCTTTGGTAATTTGCGCTTCTCAGGTTCCAGTTCATTTGCCGCATATGCTCGTGCATGCTGATTGTTC
>JAHBXU010000751.1 GCA_019636315.1 Planctomycetaceae bacterium
AGCAGCCCATCGTCAACATGGCCAGAAACACGCTGTTGAATGACGTGGCGGCAAACGCCCACAAACTCGCCGCCCCGCAGCCGACCAGATAAATGAGCAACAACCGCTTCGATCCGTAACGGTCGACCAGCCACCCGGTGAACACGGCGCCCAACCCGAAGGGAATGCGCCACACGGTTCCCAGCATGCCCGTTTGCTCACGGCCGACGTGGAACTCAGCCCCGATCATCTGCTCGACGCTGGGGAGCGACAGCTCGAACAGGTGGACCATTGCATGGGCACAAGAGACGAGCAGGACCAGCCGCAAGGTCGTGCGGGCCATCACGGCGCGACGCGGAGCGACGTCTGCACGACCCGTCCGCCGGTCCGGAGGTGCATCGGACTCGGTGATGGGGGCGTTGGTATTGCGGGTTTGGTGCAGGTCGCCAGGTTGTGGTCGAGTGAGCGGCATGGAGGCTTTCGAGCGGAAGAGGACCGCGGATGACGCGGATGTGGCCGATTCAGGCCGATCAGGCGAACAGTCCTGGCTTCAAATTATCCACACCAGCCCGATCAGCATTCCCGACGCGAGAAGAATTGCGAATCGCTGCTCCGTGGCGACAATCGTATGCGGCCACATGACGTCCACCCGCCTTTCAATCTCTCGACGCGGCCGGAAGGCACAGTAGCCACCAGCGACAAGCAGCAGGAGGGTTGCTGAGAGACGAACGCCGATGGACAGCAAAAATGAAATCTCGTGCATCTGCTCATATCCGCCCGATCCGCGTCCGCGGCGGTTTATCATGATGTTGTCGCGATTTACGGATCGACTGCATCGTGGGCTGTCAGGTTCGCGGCGGCATCACGAAGATGGCATGAATTGGATCGTATATCAGTCTGTCCGGCAGTCTGCTTCACCGATCTCGGGACCGAAATTGGGGGCGATGTCCCTTGGATTCCGGCGGAGCAGGGAGTCTCTGGAATCCCCACGTGCTGACCGCTACAACGGGGGCACCACCGTTCCTCCGATCTGATATCCTGTTCACACGATGACCACTTCAGAACGAATTGACCAGCTTCGCTGGGAGAAATTCCCCGTGCTCGACGACGGTTTCGTCTGTCTTGTCGACTGCATGGGGGACGATGCGGCGATTGTACAGGCCGCCCGTGTGAGTTATGGAGCCGGCACAAAAAAAGTCTCGGACGATCGGACGCTCATTCGCTATCTGTTGCGGCACCGCCATACGACGCCCTTTGAAATGGCCGAGATCAAGCTGCTCGTCCGTGTCCCGATGGACTGCTGGCGGCAATGGATTCGGCACCGCACGGCGAATGTCAACGAGTACAGCACACGATATTCGGTCGCCATCGACTCGGCTCAATCGACGTCGCCCGGTGAATGGCGGTCGCAGTCATCAGTCAACCGGCAGGGAAGCGGTGAGTTCCTCCCGGAAGAAACGGGCCGACGGTTGTCGGAGAGCGAGCGCGAGTGTCAGCAGGTTGCGGCGAGGCTGTACTCAGAACGCCTCGAAGCCGGTGTGGCCCGCGCCCAGGCTCGCAACGACCTTACACTCTGCACCTATACCGATGCGTATTGGACGGTGGCCCTGCACAATCTGTTGCATTTCCTGTCGCTCCGCATGGATGAGCACGCTCAGTGGGAGATTCGTCAGTATGCGACGACAATCGGGGAGAAGATCATTCAGCCGCTCTTTCCGGTCGTTTGGGAAGCGTTCGTCGACTACCGGTGCGGAGGAATGTTCCTGTCGCGATTGGATGTGGGCGTCATCGAGCGTCTGACGGCGAGCGCGAGAGAAACCGGCGCCGGAGCGCCGCACAGTGAAGAGGCCTTCCTCGCTGCGCAAGACCCGACATGGGCCGATCTCACCCGCTGTCGCGAACGGGACGAGTGCCGCGAGAAACTCGTGCGGCTGGGGATACTGGCGGCTGAGTAGAACTGTCATCCATGCAGATCGACGACATCCCAATGCGTTTGTGAAGGCCCCGGTCGCCGTGTGAATCACGTCTGCGCAGTCTGCAAATCGTCCTCGACGCCGCCTTGGGTGGCCGTTCCGACGGACGCTCGTGTCTTCGCTCATGGAACTGGCTGCGATGGAGGATTGTCCGGTTACGAATCTGGTTGATCTCAAGCGAACCGTCCGGGAGCAGGCTCGGACGGCGAGGCGATTGCAGCCACACAAGGACGAAACCAGTCGTCAGATCCTGGCGCGCTGTCTGTCGGCGCCGGAGTATGTCTCTGCGCGGACGGTCATGTGGTATATCGATGTCCGTGATGAAGTGCGGACTCGTCACGGTTTGCCCGACGCACTGGCGTCTGGCAGGAGAGTTGTCGTTCCCTGGTGTGCTGCGGACGGAGAGCTGCGACTCTTTCACCTGCAGTCGCTCGACGAATTGAGCCGCGGCCAGTTCGGCCTGCTTGAGCCGCAGGAGGAATTGCGTCTGCTCGCCATCCGGAGTGTCGATCCGGGGGAACTGGATTTCGTGCTGGTGCCGGGTGTGGCTTTTGATCGCCGCGGAGCGAGGCTCGGTTACGGGGTTGGATATTACGACAGGCTGCTGGCGAATGTCCGAACCGATGCACTGCTCGCGGGCCTGGCATTCGAATGTCAGCTGGTGGAGCGAATTCCCGTCGAGCCGCACGATGTGTCGATGACAAGAATCGTGACTGAGGCGGCGACGTATGAGATCGGCGACATTCGCTCGACGGCATCGATCGATTGATTCACATCAAGGGGACGTGGACATCCGGCTGCCGGTTCGCGGCAACATTCGTTCGGATCAGACACTATGAGCGATTGCCTGCGGTTTGTCATCCTGACTCATGATTATCCTGAACGGCACTGGGATCTCATGCTGGAAGCGGGCGAGGTCCTGCGGACATGGCGGCTGGAGCAGCCGCCCCAGCCCGGTCACTCAATTCTCGCGA
>JAHBXU010000752.1 GCA_019636315.1 Planctomycetaceae bacterium
AAGCTCGGTTCGGCGAATCGAATGTTCTGCAGCCCTCGGGGGCCCGGCGATCTTCTGCCGAAGAGAGCCGAGCAAGTGACGCAACGGGACCCGGTCCGTCGGCGGTCGACTTTCCCCGCCGTCGGCGGACCGGTCGCTCTTTGCTCGTCGCGCTGGCGTCCGTGGCCGTTGTCCTGGCGATGGCCGTCTGGAGTTCGCGCCCCAGTTATTCCTGGGCGTCAATGGTCCGCGCCCTTGATTCGCAGTCGTGGATCGAATCGCGCGGCGACGCGGAAAGCGGCCCGCCCGTTCGCAACTGGTTCTCTCGCGTTAATCGGGTCGTCATTTACCAGTCGACCGATCAGTTGGTATGGGACGACCTGGCGGAAGGAGTTCGGTCCCGATTTCGGGCAGGGGGCGACGTGCTGGAGCAGAGCCGCATCTCCCCGCAGGAAACGCCGTCAGTGGAGCAGTCACTGATCTCGTTGCTGTTGCGGCAAGGCGAGCGATGGTCCGGGCAGGAGCAAAACTTACCGTCGGGACCTGCCGAAGTTGTCCGCCAGTCGTGGCGTGACATGTCTGACGTCGGAGGCTGGGGCGTCGAATTGGAGGTGGACCTCGCGTGGAGCGATGCGGCCGAGGATCAGTTGCATCTCGTGCTGTTGCTGGATCCCGAGACGCATTTGCCCCTGCAATGCCGCGTTCTCGACGCATCTCGTGAGGACGCCAACGTCATTCACTTCGAGTATCCCGCAACAGGTCCGCGTGAGGTCTACGACCTGGGCGTACCTGCCACTGTCGCCGTGCTTCCCGTCGATGCAGTGCCGCAACTTCCACTCGCGGCGTCCAGTGAGTCCGCCGTTGTTTCGATCCCGCCCTCCCTGCCGTCTTTACCTCCTGCAGTGACGACGGAGACGTTGGAGACATTGGTCGTCGAAAGCGAATCTGCAGAGGCTCGGACGGCCGCTGTGATTCCGCAGGAGACCAGAATCGATTCGCGGGACGTCCAGGAAGCGGCGCCTCCCCCCATTGCTCCCGTGACGCTCTCGCCGGGCGAAATGACGCAGCGAGTGGATGATTTGATGTCTGAACTCTGGGAGCGGAATGGAATCGTCCCCGCCACAGACTGCGAAGATCTTGAGTTTCTGCGGCGCGTGTACCTGGACCTCACGGGGCGGGTGCCGACCGTCAGTGAAGTACGCGAGTTCATCAACGAAGTCCCCGCAGGCCGGCGAGAGCGTCTCGTCGAACAACTGCTCGCGCGTCGCGATCATGCAACGCATCTGGCGGCCGTGTGGCGGCGGTTCCTGTTGCCGGCAGGAGTCGATCTGACGCAATACGGCGGGACGGCGTCGTTTGAGCAGTGGCTGACCGATCGTTTTCGGTCCAATACTCCGTACGATCAGACGGTTCGCGAGTTGCTCCTGGCCGAAGGGCGCGTGAGCGAGTCGGGACCAATCCTGTTCTACACGGCACTCAAACTGGAACCCGAAGCGCTCGCGGCACAGACGTCGCGGGCCTTTTTAGGAATGCGGCTGGAGTGTGCTCAGTGTCACGATCATTTCTTTGACAAACGCTGGAAGCAGACGGATTTCTGGGCCTATGCGGCGTTTTTCGCACGCATCTCGCGGCCTCAGGGCAAGATGTCGGCGGTTTCTCCTGTTCTCCAGGTCAAGGACAGTACGTGGGGCGACGTGACATTGCCGGATGAAGAGGAGATCGTGCCGCCTCGGTACCCGTTGGGTGCTCCGCTCACCGAGGATGCCGCCGCTGCATCCCGCCGCCGCGAACTGGCCGACTGGATGACGTCGCCGCAGAATCCCCACTTTGCGCGCGCGACGGTCAATCGCGTCTGGGCCCATTTGTTCGGTCGTGGCATCGTCGATCCAGTCGATGATATGCGCAGCGATCATCCAGCTGTCTGTCCGGAAGTACTGGATGAACTGGCCGGGTTCTTTATCGCCAGCGGCTTCGATTTGCGGGAATTATTTCGCGTGATCGTGTTGAGCCAGACGTATCAACGATCGAGCAGCGCGCCGGACGACGATCCATCCCGCGCCCTGCTTTTCGCCCAGATGAACATGAAATCCTTTACCGCCGAACAGCTTTACGATTCGATTGCAGTCGCGACACGACTGGAGGCGCCGGCGCTCGAGGATGGGAGCCTGCTGCGTGCCACGAACAGCACCCGGAAAACGTTTCTCGAGCAGTTTCGCACTCCTCCAGGGCAGGTGACTGATTATCAGGCGGGCATTCCGCAGGCGTTGTCGCTGATGAATGGCCAGTTGATTCAGAACGCGACAGGAATGACATCCAGCGGCATTCTGAGATCTCTCGAAGCTCCGTTCTTTTCTGACGAACAGCGAGTGGAAACCTTGTTTCTGGCGACGTTATCTCGTCCGCCGGATGATGCGGAGCGACAAACGATGTTGAACTATGTGACCACGTCCGAGGGGGCCCGCGCGGAGCGGCTGGGCGACATTTTGTGGGCGTTGTTGAACTCCGCGGAATTCACATTGAATCATTGACGCGTTTCCCGTTTCCCGTCAGATGCAGAAACGCGAACGGTGAGAAGGTGGACCATCATGAGAAAGCCGAACCGACGTGACTGGTTGCGTGCCGCGGGAGCGGCTGCGGGCGGATTGAGCGTGAGCGGCTGGCTGCCGGTCCTCGCTAATGAGATTGCCGCCGATCCCAACAGGAGTCAGCGAAGGCACTGCATCCTGCTGTGGATGTCGGGGGGACCTTCGCAAACCGACACGTTCGATATGAAGCCGGGACACGCCAACGGCGGTGAATTCCAGGAGATCGCGACGAACGCGCCCGGCGTGCGTTTCAGCGAACACCTCCCGCGGCTGGCAACGATGGCCGACAAGCTGGCGGTGGTCCGCGGACTCAGCACCAAAGAGGGCGACCATGCGCGCGGCACACATCTCATGCGGACCG
>JAHBXU010000753.1 GCA_019636315.1 Planctomycetaceae bacterium
TTCAGCGGCTTCATTCCCGCCCAAGGAAACGCCAATTCCACAGTCCAACCCCGGTCGCGATCGGCGTTGTCGTTGAGTGTTCCGTCGATGTGTACGGCCGTCTGGGCGCCGGGGAAGTCCCACTTCAAGAACGCCCACCGCGGTCCGCGCGGATGATTGCGATATCCGACTCCGCCGAACCGCTGGGACTTGACGTCGGAACGGGATCGATCAAGTTCCGCGAACTGCGCAAAATTCAAACGATCATAGGCCTCCTGCCAGATGAACATCCCCTCGTAGATGGTGCCGTGGGCATTGATTTCGAATTCGTAGTATGCATCCGGCCCGGCGAGGAAGAACTCGACATCGTTGTCCTGGTAGATGGGCTGGTCACGTTCCGTGAGCTTGGCCGTGACAAACGGCTCTTCGATCCAATACCCGACATACAGGAAGGCGTCGTCCCACAGGACGGCCGCCCGCGTGTCGTGAACCGCTCGTTGACCGGAAATCAGGTCGACAAATCGGGGCGAGCGTTCGGCGTGACGCCATTCCGGCTCATCGAGTCGGCCGTCGACAACCAGAGGACCCGCCGCGCGGCGGGCCGTGTAGCGGGCGACGCTGCTGTCGGCCACGGGCGGAAAACGAACTGATGCATCCAGTCGCCGTTCCTGCGCCGGCGCGCTGCGAAAGACGCAGACACCGACCAGGACTGTCAGAACAAAGAGTCGCCATTGAGAATTCATCTCGGATCTCCGGAGACCAGGGGCCACCCATTCAGCTCAGCAACGACTTGGGAACAACGGAACGGCCCGGTGAATTTGCCGCCGGCATCCGGCTCAGCCAACTTAAGGTTCGCATTGTGGCTGCTCGGACGGGGCATGGCCAGCGCGGTGGAATTTTTTCGTCACAGATTGACCAACGTTCGAGTGTTCTGGTTATGCCGATTGAAGAAACCGGGAGGATTGGACCGATGATACCGACAGCCAGAGCACGCATTTGAAGCAGCCAGGACGACGCGCAGAACCTGCCGGTCCTTCCTGGCTGATCGAGTGTCGCTTCCTGGAACTCGGCGATGGCCCACCGACCTGACAACAGGAGGTGCATCTCGGTCATTTCCGGCCCGTGCCGACTGGACAGCCAGAGGCAGGCGCCATGCAGGTTGCGACGTCCATGCTGTTCTGTATCGCGCGGAATGAACTCCGCGAATTCTCAGAAGCCCTGATGCGCTTCGTTCGCGCCGGTTTGCGCTTCAAGCTCCGCACCGCGATCCTGCTTGCCGTGCTGGTCACGGGAACCGCCGCGGCCGAAGATCCGGCCTCCGATGACTCGCTCCCCGTTCCTCCGTTCGTATCGTTACTGGACGGCGACGTCGACGTCCTGCCGCTCGAATCACCTGAAGCACTCGAGGTTCCCGCACCGGCGGGCTTTGTTTCGGAGGAGGCGTTCGAGGACGTGCTCCAGCGACTCGAAGCGCTCGAGAAAAAGCAGAAGGAAGAGAAGAAGGACCCCCCTAAGGATCCACCACTCAGCTATTTTGAGCAGGCCAAGGAGAAGTGGACGGTCAAACTCGGCGGGCATGTTCAGTTGGATTACATTACCTGGCCGCATGCCGATCCGGCGATCGTGGGCGCCGACAACTACTTCAACTACCGTCGACTGCGACTGGTCGCCGACGGAACCGGCTATGGTCAGTTCGATTTTCGCCTGCAAATGTCGCTCGAACCGGGTGAAGGGCCGCGCGACAGCATCTTCGCCACCCCCGAAGTCAAGGACGCCTACCTTTCGATGAACGACATCCCCTGGCTGGGGCGTTTCCGAATCGGCAATTTCTTTGTCCCCTTCAGCCTGGAGCAGGTCACCAACGACACCAATAATATGTTCAACGAGCGGTCGATTCCGACGCAGAATGTGTTCTCTGCCGATCGCGAAGTGGGTGTCGCCCTCTATAATTGCACGGAAGACAAGAACATCACCTGGGCGACCGGATTCTTCTTCGACAATCTGAACGACACGTTCAAGACGCGACTCGATGACAATCAGGGCTATCGGCTGAGCGGGCGGCTCACATGGCTTCCTTATTACGATGAAGCGTCCAAGGGACGCTATCTCATGCACACCGGAGTCGGTGTGTTGCACACGCACGATCACGACGACCTCGTTCGCTTCCGTTCGCGGCCGCAAATTCAACGGGGTCCCTTCCTGGTCGACAGCGGCCTCCTCGACGCCGGATACTACACGACCGGCAATCTGGAATTTGCCGTCGTGAATGGTCCGGTCACGATCCAGAGCGAGGCGTTTCTTTCACGTGTCGGCATGCGCACCAGCGATCCCGTCTATGTGGGCGGCGCCTATTCCCATTTGAGCTGGTTTCTCACCGGAGAGAACCGCATCTTCGAGCGATTCGGCCAGCATGGCGCTCAGTTCGGGCGCAATGTGCCTTATACCAATTTCTTCCTCCGCCCCGGCTGCTGCGGTTCCGGCGCCTGGGAAGTCAAGGCGCGTTGTTCTTATCTCGACCTGTCCCGTGTCGACTCCGGCGAGTACATCGACTCGACATTCGGTTTCAACTGGTATTGGTCCGACCGCACGCGCATCATGTTTGACTGGATTCATCCCTGGACCACTTCGGAAGCCACATTCGGCTCGACATCGTCCGATATCCTAGCCATGCGATTTGATTTCAACTGGTGACGATGGAGACCCCAGGGAGACTCATGCCGCACGACGATCATGTCCCGCAAGTTCCGTTCAGAGACGCCGTCAAGGTCTGGATCCGGGTGGCCGTGCTCAGCTTTGGCGGCCCGGCCGGACAGATTGCGGTGATGCACCGGATTCTCGTCGACGAAAAGCAATGGATCAGCGAGAACCGATTTCTCCACGCATTGAACTATTGCATGTTGTTGCCCGGGCCTGAGGCGCAGCAACTCGCCACGTACATCGGC
>JAHBXU010000754.1 GCA_019636315.1 Planctomycetaceae bacterium
TGAGATCCTGCTCCCACTGGCTCTTCATGCCGGTGAGCAGGATCCGGTCCTGCGGCCGTTTGGGACCTGCCATCGACGGTTCGACGTCGCCCAGATCGAGCGAGAGCGTGGAAGAAAACCGCGGCGTCGGGCTTGTTGCCGTGCGAAACAGCCCCTGTTCCTTGTAGTACCGCTCGACCAGTTCCACTGTTTCGTCGGATCGTCCGGTGCGGCGCAGATAGCGGAGGGTTTCCTCGTCGACAGGAAAGAAACCGATGGTCGCTCCATACTCGGGCGCCATATTGGCGATGGTCGCCCGGTCCGGCAGCGACATGGCGTCGAGTCCCGTACCGAAGAACTCAACGAACTTGCCCACCACCCCATGACGGCGCAGGATCTGGGTGACCGTAAGGACGAGGTCCGTCGCGGTGGCGCCTTCTCGCAGTCGCCCCGTGAGTTCAAACCCGACGACTTCCGGCATGAGCATATAGATCGGCTGCCCCAGCATGACGGCTTCGGCCTCGATGCCGCCGACGCCCCAGCCGACGACCCCCAGGCCGTTGATCATCGTCGTATGCGAGTCGGTCCCGACGAGCGAATCCGGAAAGACGACCGGCAGGCCGGACGTTGGATCTTTGGGGCCCTGAGTCAGGACGCACCGCGCGAGGTACTCCAGATTGACCTGGTGGACGATGCCCGTCGCCGGGGGGACGACGCGAAAGTTCTGAAACGCCTGCTGGCCCCATTTCAGAAACTGATATCGCTCCTGATTCCGTTCAAACTCCTTGTCGACGTTGTATTGCAGGGCGAGCGGCGTGGCGAATTCATCCACCTGCACGCTGTGGTCGATCACAAGATCGCAGGGCACCAGAGGGTTGATCTTCTGTGGGTCGCCCCCCATGCGCTGCATGGCGGATCTCAGGGCCGCGAGGTCGACGACGGCGGGCACGCCGGTGAAATCCTGGAGGACGACCCGCCCCGGCATGAACGGAATCTCCTCCTGCTTGACGTTCGCCGCATCCCATGTCGCGAGGTTCTTCACGTCGTCTTCGCTGACGATGTAGCCGTCGCAATTGCGCAGGCAGGACTCCAGCAGGACGCGAATCGAATAGGGCAGCGTGGCGATGTCACCGACGCGATCGTCGGCCAGTTGCTGCAGCCGGAAGTAGGTGAATTCGCCGGCGGACGTCTTGAGGGTGGCCTGAGCAGCAAACGGATTGACGGACATGAAACAAGCTCCAGAATTTTGCCGAATCGAACGCACGGGGAGCAAATCCTATCACACCGCGCGCGTGCTGAGTAGTGGCCTTCGGACAACAGTCTCAGGCCCTGCGCGGGGAACGGTGTCGGCGACGACGTCGGTCAGAATGGAGGATGAAAATCGCCGGGACAACGTCCTGCAATCCTCACCCGACATGGTGGAAACCAACGCGACCGACGCACCTGTTGCTTACGCCCCCGTCTCACAAGATTCGCTTCAAGGCAGGCTGCGAGGGGATTCATCGTCAGGCTTTCGGTGATACGTCGGACCGTCGTATGATGAGCCGCGTCATTGCGTGTCATGGTTCCCTGCCAACTCAGACGATTGCGGAGTTTCACCGTGCGAAAGTTATCGTTCACTGTTCTGCTCGTCGCCATGAGTTTTGCCGGAAGCCCTGCCCGCGCCGAACTCCAGGTCGGCGCGGCGATGGAGGTCATCACGCCGGATCCCCTGCTCCCGGTGTCTGGAGGCGTCGGGATCCCTGTCCCGGCGAAGGAGAAACAGGGCGATCTCACGGCGCGGGCGGCCGTTTTTCAAAAAGGAGACACGACGGTCGCGGTTGTCGGTCTCGATTTGATCGGGTTTCCGTCCGTCCTCGGTGACCGTGTGCGAAAGCAGGTCCCCCGCATTCCGGCCGAAAACATCCTGATTGGTTCGAGTCACACGCACAGTGCGCCGGACTGCTATGCTTTTCCCGACGGCCGCGGCGGACACACGGGCGATCTGGACTATATGGATTTCGTCTGCAATCAGGCGGCGAAGGCGATCAATCGGGCACTTGACAGTCTGGCCCCGGCGACGCTCCGCATCGGCACGGGAGAGGCACAGGGAAAGATCGCCTACAACTACTATGCTCCGGATCTTTATGACCGCCGCATGAGCGTCATTCAGGCGGCCGGCGCCGACGGCAAACTGATTGTGACGCTGGTCAACTACGCAATCCATCCGGAAGTGCTCGGCAATGAGGTCGGAATCCTGAGTCCCGACTGCATCGGTCCGATGTGCGATAAGATCGAGGCCGAGGCCGGCGGCCTGGCGCTGTTCATGAACGGCGCTCAAGGCGGGATGATCACTGCGGACAACCGCAATCTCGACCAGCCGCGCGATCTCCAGCGAGGCTACTGGAACGACTCCCGCACCTGGGACGAATGCCTCCGCATCGGCCATCTCATGGCGGACGAAGCGATGCGGATCGTCGGCGCCGCCCCCCCGCAAAGCGACCCGCAACTGTTCTGCGACGCCCGCGACGTCAAATTCCCGGTCGAGTCGCCGCTGATGTGGGCCATCATTGTCGGTTCACCCCTCAAGTACTCCTACAACCCCGACCAGTCGATCACAGCGAGGATCAACCTGGTGAATCTCGGGACTGCGCAGATCCTCACCATCCCCGGCGAAGCGCTGCCCAACATTGGCTTCTACCTCAAACGCAACATGCGCGGCGAGCACAACCTGCTGTTTGGCCTGACGAACGACGCCTTCGGGTACATCCTCACCAAAGTCGACTTCAAAAGCTTCCCCCGCTACGACTACGTCTCCCGCACGTCGCTTGGGGAGATGACAGGCGAGATCCTGATCGAGAACTGCCTCGAACTCGTCGCTGAGTCACCCCAGCCGGACGGCAAAAACTGACGCCCATCCGAGGAGTTGACGCTCACCACGGAGGCATCGAGAATTGATAG
>JAHBXU010000755.1 GCA_019636315.1 Planctomycetaceae bacterium
ACACACAACCACAAGTGCTCGTCGTGCCGCGGGCCGTGCTGATCATCAAACACACCAAGGCTGCTCACCGGGAGATCCGCGAGTTTCTGAAGCAGGTCCAGGGCGCCGACCGGAACTCGTGGCAACCAAAGCCAGGTGGGGGATTCTTTCGTAGCTTCCCAGGAGCAATGTCGCAGATTCCGGATCGAGACCCCTCGTAACCTGAAGCGTCAGCAAGGACATGCCGAAGCGTTCCTTGCTGACGCTTCGGGTGACTTTGAACCGTGGCTGACACGTCGCGCGACGATCGCGTCAGGGCATGGTGTACGTTTCATACGGATGGTCGCAGGGGGTGCCGCGAGTGATGTGCATCCGCTGCTGATGCGGTTCGATGATCACCGAGAACACGGTGCTCCAGAAGCCGTGGACCGGGTCGTCGTTGGCGTGGCGGCAGATTGACCGGGGATAGTCCTGGTGGTCGCGAAGTCCTTGCTGGACGGATTCCCGTGAGACTTCTTCTCCGTTCGTGCCAATCAGATCGCCAATGCGGCGGATGCGGGCGTGCGACTGGATGAGTTCCGGGAACTGTTCGTTGATCGGTGTCAGATCCGGATGCAGGCAGTGATTGGTATGCGTGACGCACCGAGACGACTCGTCCGTCAGCACGCGGACCTCATCAATCGTGATCTCCAGATCGGCCGGGCCCTGCGGCGTCATGAGCATGACGTTGGCCGGAATGGCCCGCGGGGCGCGACGCACGACCTCCACGGCTTCATCCAGCGACGCGGTTTCATAAATGGCCCGCACCAGAAAGTAGTGCGGCACACCGACCCGCCGGCTGGGAGCGGGGAGCGTATTGAGACACAGCCCGATTCCCGCTTCGTTGAAGCCGATATACGCGATCAACCCCGCCTGGCCGACTGTTGTCACGGCCGGCTTGTCGCGCGGTTTGCGCGTCAGAACAACAGTCAATGGATCGAGCGACGGATCGTTGTCCCAGTTCTGGGCGACGATCCGGGCCGCGGGTCCGGCGGATGAGAGCGAGGTGCACCCCTCCACCGCTTCCGGCTGGAGTTGATTCCGGATCTGCAGCAGCATGATCTCGTCAACGGACACACCGGCGCCTTCGGCAATTCCGTGAAGCTCCTCCGCCATGTCGGCCGAATATCGGTCGACAAACCGATGACTTTCCTTTGCGACCTGGAGCGCCGTGTCCCGTGATACGCGCAACGTGCGATTGACCTGTTCCATCGCGGTGTCGCAGAACGCGCGAATCAGCTCACGAGCCGCTTCCCCGTGCTGCCGGCCAAGTTCACGCGGCGGTCCTGAAACGGTGATCTCCGGATAGCGCGTCGCGGGGAGCATGATCGATGGCTCTCAATACTGATTGGCCCAGTGGTGGGGTTAGAACCCGTGACATCAGGTCTCCCGAAGCGTCAGCGAAGGAGTTCCGAAGACGTTCCTCGTTGATGATTCGGGTGACGATGTGGAAGCATGTGCGGCGCTATGTCCGACTTGTGCATCAGTGCGATACGTTCAGATACGGGTCGCCCAGGCGCTGCATCTCCTGACGGAGCAGGGTTTCCAGTTCCTCTCGTTTGGCGGCGAACTCCGGGAGTGCGGCGAGATTGATCTGTTCCGGTTCCGGTTCGATACCCAGCAGCGAACGCAGGTCCGCCGCGTGATGTTCGGTCAGGAACTCGTGTGGGTTCTGCTTCAGGTTGAACAACTGAGTCTCGCGGACCTGGCCGTCGAGGACGTCGTAGGTGATGAGCTTCCAGTCGCCGGACTTAACGGAGCGCATGCCTGGCTTGGTGCCTCCACAGTAGACGCCGTACATCACATCGCGAATGCGGTCGGCCTTGCCTTCCAGGACGTCGCGGAAGCTCAAGCCGTCCACCACGTCCGGTGTGTCGATGCCCGCCAGATCGCACAGCGTGGGGAACACATCGAGCAGGTAGATATAGCCGGAGGCGTGGCTCCCGGCAGCAATCCCCGGTCCACGGACGAGGAATGGCACCCGCCATGTATGCTCGTAAAGGTTCTGCTTGCCGAGCAGTCCATGTCGTCCCACGGCAATCCCGTGATCAGCCGTATAAAAGACGTATGTCTTATCGAGTTGGCCCATCGCCTCCAGCTTGTCGAGCACGCGGCCGACCTGTCGGTCGATGTTCTCAATGCACGCGTACTCGCGCCCGGTTTCATTCCGGATGGCCGGTTCGTCTCGCCGCGTGAGAACCCCTTGGACAAGTTCCTCATCACGCAGGCCGGGGTGTCCGTGATGAAACGGGTGCGCCGGGAGATAATTAATGGGAAGCGGCGGTGATTGGGGATGCGGCTGAGACGGTGGGGATTCGTTGTCGGCTCCATACTTGGCAGCCAGTTCGGGCGTCGCGTTTCGCGGATCATGGGGATGCGAGAACCCGAAGTAGATCAGGAACGGATCACGATCGCCGCTGGCCTCACGCTCGTTGAGATAATCGATGACCTGATCACCGTGCCACGCGCTCCCCTCGGCGACCGTTCCCTCGCGGTTCGTCGCGACGCGGCTGACGGTGAACAGCGCGTTTGCTTCGTTGTAGCTGTTTCCGTACTTGCAGGTTCGGAACGTGTCGTAGCCGGCCCGGTTAAAGACGGCGGGAAGACAGTCCACCGCGGCCTGCTGCCGGAACTCCTTCGGATATTCCAGTCCCGGTCCGTTGGCGCCAGGGATGTTCCAGACGGTGCGGCCCGTCATGATCATTGTTCGGGACGGCGTGCAAACGGCGCCCGACCAGGACCCCATATGGTGGGCGTCGTGGATCACCATGCCTTCCGCCGCAAGCCGATCGATATGCGGCGTGTCGCACACGGATGGGCCGTATGCTTTCAGCGTGAACGGCGACTGATCGTCGGCCAGGATAAACAGAAAGTTCGGCCGCTGATCCTGAGCCGCTG
>JAHBXU010000756.1 GCA_019636315.1 Planctomycetaceae bacterium
CTACGAAGCAGCGCTGACCGTGCGCGACCGCGAAACCTGGCCGTTCCAGCATGCGATGACAGTCATGCATCTGGGCAACGCCTATGCGGCGCTCGGCCAGCACGACTGGTTCGGCACCCCGAATCTGGACAAGGCGCGCGCATCCTTCGACACCGCGCTCTCTCTTCTCGATCGCGACAAGGTGCCGATCGACTGGGCGGCGGTTCAGAACAATCTCGGCATCGCGCTGCAGACGCTCGGCCAGAAGAAAAGCGATGTGACGCTGCTGCAGGCCTCCGCGCAGGCCTTCCGCGACGCGGCGTCCGCCTATCCGCGCGCCAGCCTGCCGCTCGACTGGGCGATGACGCAGTTCAATCTCGGCAACACGTTGAGGCTGACGGCGGCGTCAACCGCCATGGCGGGCGGCGCCGGCGAAGCGGATATCTATAAGGAGGCGGCAAGCGCCTACCGCGCCTCGCTGGCCGAATTCACCCGCAACCGGATGCCGATGCAGTGGGCGACCGCGACAGCCAGTCTCGGCGACGTACTCCAGTCGATCGCCAACTACGAGGAAGGGACCGACAGCCTTAAGGAATCGGTCGAAATGCGGCGTGCGGCGCTGGAGGTTCTGAGCTTCGAGGGCGCGCCTCTGGAATGGGCCAATGCACAGAACGGACTTGGCACGAGCCTGCTCAACCTGTCGACGCGTGAGCAGACCGGCGAGCGGCTGCCGGAGGCACGCGCCGCGTTCGAGGCTACCCTCAAGGTCTTCACCAGGGAGACGGAGCCGATGCAGTGGGCGTTCACGCAGAACAATCTCGGCGACGTCCACTGGAACATGGCGAGTCTCGGTGCCGGCGAGCCTGAATTCCGCAAGGCGCTGGAGCAGTTCGAGCTGGCCAAGTCCGTTTTTGCCTCGTTCGGAGCTGCCGGCATCGTCGAGCTGATGGACAACAAGATCAGTGTCGTGAACAACCAGATCGCCCGCTCCAGGCCCTAGCATCGGCCGTGTCTTGAAAACGACACATGCCGTCGCCATATGGGAGCGCAGCGGCCGCCTTGAGCCGGCGCGGGATGTTCGGCGGGATTCGCCGTGAGGTTCCCCGGTTCGGCGGCCGTATCAGACCCGTATCGCTTCCGGCCACGGATGTACTGGCGGAAGATCACGGTCACGGGAACGAAGGGAAGCGGGCTGCCGGGCCCGCTTTTTTCGTTTCGGAGGCATAGAAGGTGCGCTTGCGGGCATGCTTTGAAACTCTGATACTTTACCCGGAAACTGTTTCTGGTATCCAACTGTAAGGTTTAATCGGCGCAATGGGGTGCGACGGCGACTTGGCTTTTGGGGAGCCATGGTGACCGCTGCGCGGGAGGCAGCGCATGCCCGGGGGCAATCAGGCCGACAAGGTCTTCGAGCGCGCGTTCGCCGCGGTCGAGGCGGCCGCGGACGTAATGGAGGCAGTTGTCGCGGTGCGCGACAGCTATAGCCTGAGCAATGCGACCTACCATCTCGGCCAGTTGCCGGCGATCGCCGTCGACGGTCCTTACGTCAAGTCGACCTACCCCGCCGCCTGGCTCACGCGCTATCTCATTCAGGGTTACACGCGCGTCGATCCCGTTGTGATCGAGGGTTTTACGCGAACGCTGCCATTCGACTGGCGCGACCTCGAAATGTCGCCCAAGGCCGCCGACTTGTTCGCCGATTTCGTCGCCCACGGGCTCAGTGCATACGGCTATTCGGTGCCCGTTGTGGACCGCAATGGACGGCGCGCGCTGTTTTCCGTCAACGCCGCCGTCGATGAGGCCGAGTGGGATGCGCTGGTGCGAAAACACAGAGCCGGGTGGGGCGAGATCGGCCATGCACTGCATCGCAAGGCGATGGAGGAGATATTTGGCGAGGGCATCGAAATTCCGAAGCTCGCGCCGCGCGAGATGGAAGCCCTGATCCTGACCGCCGACGGCAAGTCGGCGAAGGACATTGGCCGACGACTCAACATCTCGCCGCGCACCGTTGAAGCCTATCTGCTCTCCGCCCGCCACAAGCTTGGGGCGGAGAACACCGTCAAGGCCATCGCCAAAGCGGTGAAGCTGCGCATCATCAACATTTAGTGGCGGCGCCGACACGCGCGCTGCTCCCGGCCACGGCCCCGATTGCGGGGGCGATTTCGGCTGCCCGCTGGCACGGTTACCGCCGGATACCGTAGATTTACCTAGCTGAACTCCCGGGATTTCTCGACCGGAAGTTTTGCGACAATCTTGTCTAAGAATCTTGCGTTCTGAAGGGGCTATTCAGATGTTCATTACAATACAACCGCACCAGTTTGCGCAATATCAGGATATCCTTCTGCAAATGTACAAATTGCGGAAGAGTGTATTCGTCGATGAGCTTGGCTGGAGCGTCGACGTAAGAGACGGCCTGGAAAAGGACAGCTACGACGACTTCGGGCCTGCTTATCTTGTCTGGATCAACCCGCAGACCCGAGTGCTATACGGCTCGATGCGGCTGATGCCGACGACCGGGCCGACGCTGCTCTACGACGTGTTTCGCGACACATTCCCGGCGGCGGCGGCACTCAGCGCGCCCGGCATCTGGGAGGCCACGCGGACCTGCGTCGACGCCGAGGCTGTCGCTCGCGACTTTGGCGGCATGAGCGTGAACCGCGCGCTCGGCCTGCTGTGCCTCGCCACCGGCGAGTGCGCGCTGGCGCACGGCATCCACACGGTGGTGTGCAACTACGAGCCGCACATGAAGCGGGTGTATGCGAGCTACGGCGCCAAGCTGGAAGAACTCGGCCGGGCCGACGGTTTCGGCAAGCGCCCGGTCTGCTGCGGCCTGTTCTCGATCTCCGAGAGCTTCGTGGCCGGCATGCAGTCCGCGCTCGGGCAGTTCGATCCGCTCTACCGGCACCGCCTCAATATGGCGCCGCAGCGCCACGAT
>JAHBXU010000757.1 GCA_019636315.1 Planctomycetaceae bacterium
AACGTGTCCCCCTGAGCCAGTTTCTTGCCGACGGCCGGCAGGTCGATATACACGAGATCCGTCAGTTCCTTGACGGCAAAGTCGCTGATTCCCACGGTGACGAGGTCATCGGCTGCGTGGACCCATTCATGTGTCCGGGCGTATTTGAGATCCGACGGGTTCATGAGCGGTCACTCCTCAGTGCCAGTGCGGTGCAGTCTCAGCACGGTTTCGGCAGTCAGTGTCTGGTCCGCAGACAATAACGGCCGGAGCAGTGAAGAATCAAATCACGCGGCGACGAGGCTGCTGAGAAAGTTGCTGCCCGATGGGCACTCCCATCATGGGGGGAATCGGCGCCTGACGCCGACAATGCCGAATTCCTCGCAGGCCGGTTTTGGACCATGCTGTCTCAAGCTGGAGTTGATCGAAACTTCACCGTTTGTCAGGATGATGGCGTTATCAGAACGATAACGGCTCACCAATGAGGCCGTTGCCAGCCAGCGCATTCTGCGTCCCGCCAGCCGTTGTACGACCGTCGTGCCCCCGCCCCGACGATTTTCGCGAATTTTCAACGCCCAGGGAGAAATCATGGCGCCTTCCAGCCGCAGGCACCGCGGATTCACACTCATCGAGTTGCTCGTCGTCATTGCCATCATCGGCATTCTGGTGGCTCTGCTGCTGCCGGCCGTGCAGTTTGCACGAGAGGCCGCCCGGCGGACACAGTGCCGAAACAACCTCAAACAAATGGGGTTGGCCCTGCATAACTACCACGATGCCTACCTCACTTTCCCACCGGGACTTGTCTCACGGTTGGCCGACCCCCACTGGACCATGCCTCCGGGCGGCTGCACCGCCGCTCCGGAAGACCTTGGGCCGGGATGGAGCTTCTTCTCCCGTATGCTGCCGTTTCTGGAAGAAGGGAATTTCTACGCGTCGATCGACTTTGATGTACCGCTCAGCCATCCGTCCAATGCCGAGGCGCGGCAGCATGTCGTGAAACACTATCGTTGCCCCAGTGATCCCGGACCACCGGTCATCGCCATCTACGACTGTGGCGATCCTCCATCCGATTCCAATATCCCAACGGTCATGTTGTCGGGAGTGGCTTCGACCAGTTATGTCGGATCGCTCGGTGGAGCAAAAACCGGCGGCGATCCGCTGTATGGCTGTTATGAGCATCAGCCGTTCAATGGGATTTTTCACCGGAACGTGAGCGTCGGCATCCGGGATATTACCGACGGCACGTCCTCCACCATCGGAATCGGCGAGCGGCATAGCGGATTTGTCCGCAGCGCCTGGGCGGGCATCATGGCGGGACAGGAAGTCACGTTCAACTTCGATATGAATCCGACCCCTTACAATCCGTCGCTGCCGGCCTGCCAGTACTGGCGGCCCGCAATTGTCGCCGTCGTCGCCCATAGCCGCCAGTCCTCAATGAACGATCCGACCGGCAGCACGGGCCAGTTCTATTCCCCGCACACGGGCGGTGGAATCTTCCTGCTCATGGACGGCTCGGCCCGTATGGTGAGTGCCAACATCCGTAAGGAAACGATGTGGGCCCTCTGCACACGAAATAACGGCGAAGTCATCTCCGACGATTTCTGACCGATTTCGACTTTCTGAAGCGGCGTCACTCGGACGGTGCGTCGGAATCGATATCGTGCCACTTCATCGCCTGGTCCATCGGTTCGATCCGTAGCACGACGCGGCCGTCCTGAAAGAGCCGCACTGTTCCGGTCGACTGGGACACGGCGATCGAAATCGCCTTGGTGGCTTTGGAGATGGCGGCCGCCGCCCAGTGGCGGGAGCCAAGCCCTTTGGACAACGTCAGCGAATCGGCCGGGGCGTCGAGAATGCGTCCCGCGGCGACGACCGTTCCGTCCGAGGCGATGACGAACGCCCCGTCGATTTGAGAAAGCTCCTTGATACTCTCCCGCACCCGCGCCAGTCGGATACTGCGTTCCTTCTTGTTGTAACCTCGAAACGGATCGTGCACCTGCTCGTGTGAAAGTTCAAGCACGCGGCGGTGATTTCCTACGACAAACAGCGTCCCGACCCGCTTGCCTTCCCGTCCCTCCCGGCCGATCTCGACCGCCAGATCGACGACGCGGCGCAATGTCTCCAGCGGCACCTGCGTCTCCAACCGCTGCAGGTCGCGAGTTGTCAGCTTGGCCAGATGTTCCGACAGATTGACGACGCTCAATGAGTCGAGATTATCGCGTTCATAACCGGGATAGACGGCGATGATGCGCGAACCGGTCTGCATCAGATCGTCCGCAATGGCTTCCAGCAGAGCCTGGCTCAACTGCACCTGACGCGTCTGCGGCTCATTGATTAACGGGACGAAATCGATGTCGTCGTGCGTGGCCGCCTCATGCACATCGTCGCTGCCGGACGCCACGATCAGGCGAACATGGTCAATGGCCTTCGACGCGGCGTCGAAATCGTAAGGCCGATCGGTGAGGATTAGGATCGCTTCGACGCCCAGTTGGACCGCCAGCCGCTGCGATGCATGCAACAAGCCGATTTCTGCGGAACTCAACTCGACGCGCTTCATCAACGACCTCATTAACGTCATCAATCGCCACACCGTTCCGCGGCACGTGCGGCGACGATCCCAGCAATGTCGCGAGCGCCAGTGCATGGCACGAACAGGCGATCAGCGCGGCAAGAAAACGGCACAGCGAGGCCAGTTTAGAGAATTGTCCTCACTGGTCAATCCAGCCAATCCAGGCAGATTCGCCATCAACGAGGCTCTGTTCCTGGTTCCTGGGCGGTCTGAGCAGCAGCCCCTTTTGCGGCGTTGGCCCGTGTGTCGACGATGCGCTCCGTCCGGTTCGTTGTGTTTCGCAGTCGCGACTTGCCTCCATTGAAACCGACGACCTCTCGATCCAGGGACGTCACACGAGACAACAGCACTCCC
>JAHBXU010000758.1 GCA_019636315.1 Planctomycetaceae bacterium
ACATCTCACCGCAATTATCGATCCACAATGACTGATTTGCAATTTGCAATTCCCGCTCAGGGCATGACGACCATCTCGCAAGACAAGCTCCCTGCAGCAGGAATGTACGTCTCGCGGACGTAGTCCATGACCTGTCGGTCGGCGTTGAACCGCCATCCCAGCGTCCGGACGGACCGTTTCATGCGGCGAATCCACTCCTGGGGCAGGTCGTCATGATCGCGATCGTAATAGAGCGGGATGACTTCATTCTCCAGTACTTTAATGAGGTCATCGCCGTCGCGGGCGTCTTGAACGTCCTGATTGGCGTGCGTTTGTCCGGTGCCGATCGCGAAGCCATTCTGGCCATCAAATGCTTCCGCCCACCAGCCGTCGAGGATGGACAGGTTGAGGCCGCCGTTCAGCACGACCTTCTGTCCGCTGGTGCCGGACGCTTCCAGCGGCCGCCGCGGATTGTTGAGCCAGACGTCGACGCCTTGCACCAGGTGCCGCGCGAGGTTGATGTCGTAGTCTTCGAGGAACACGATCTTGCCGTGAAAGCGAGGCTCGTGCGACATTTTGACGATTCGCTGCAGAATGGCCTTGCCGTGATCGTCTGCCGGATGCGCCTTGCCGGCGAAGATCAGCTGGACAGGCCGCGTGACATCGCTGATCAGTTTCTCCAGGATGTCGAGTTCGCGCATCACGAGGTCCGCTCGCTTGTAGGGAGCGAAGCGGCGGGCGAACCCGATCGTCAGCGCCTGCGGATCGAGAAACGTCTGCAGGCGGTCAATCTCCTTCGCGGAGCGGCCGTATCGCTCGGCCTGCTGCGTCAGCCGGCGTCGCGAGTAGACCAGCAGCCGGTTCTTGAGAGACTGGTGCGTCTCCCAGAGTTCACCCGGTGTGAGCTTGTCGATTCCCTTCCAGACATCGGCTTCGCCGGTCCGCAGATACCATTTTTGCGGGAGCACGCGATCGTAAAGCACGCGCATCTGAGCCGCGAGCCAGGTCGGCACATGCACCCCGTTGGTGATGTGTCCGATCGGAATCTCTTCCTCGCTTCGCCAGGGCCAAAGCGACCGCCACATCCGCCGGCTGACGACGCCGTGCAGGTTGGAAACCGCATTCGCGCGGCGACTGGTTTTGAAGGCCAGCACCGTCATACAGAACGATTCGTTGGGATTCTGCGGATCGACGCGGCCGAGACCCATGATCCCGTCGTGATAGATGCCCAGTTCCTCCGCCAGCGGGCCGACGTGCTCGTCGATCAGTCCGCCATCAAAGCGATCGTGACCGGCCGGCACCGGAGTGTGCGTGGTGAAGACCCCGCTGGCCGCCGTTTCACGCAGGGCGTCGTCGAAGGACAGCCCGTCGTGCTTCATTCGCATGCGGATGATCTCAAGCGGCGCAAATGCCGAGTGTCCCTCATTCATGTGGAGCACGCGCGGATTGATGCCGACCGCCGCGAGCGCCCGTACGCCGCCGATGCCCAGCATGATTTCCTGACGGATGCGTGTCCGCTGGTCGCCGCCGTACAAGCGGGCCGTGAGCTTGCGGTCCTCTTCGGAATTCCGCTTGATATTCGTGTCGAGCAGATAGAGTGGTACGCGTCCGACGGCGAGCTTCCACACGCGGGCGAAGATGCTGCCGTGCCGCGTTTCGACAGAAATAATCACCGGTTCGCCGTCAGCACCGAGCACGCGTTTCAGGGGCAGCGTGCCGGGATCGACATCGGTGTATTCCTCCCGTTGCCAGCCCGTCTCGTCGATCACCTGAGAGAAGTAGCCCTCGTGATAGAACAACCCCACTCCGACAAGTGGGATGCCGAGGTCCGATGCACTCTTCAGGTGGTCGCCCGCCAGGACGCCCAGGCCGCCCGAATAAATCCGCAGCGACTCATGCAATCCGAACTCGGCTGAGAAATAAGCCGCAGGGCGATGACCCAGGACGCCTGCGTGGACGTCGCCCCAGGTGCTGTGGGAGTGCATATACTCCTGCCAGCGGCGATAGGCCCAGTTGATCCGTGAGTGGAGCACTTCCTCGCGGGCACGCACCTCCAACTTATCCGGATCGTATTCCCGCAGCAGCAGCAGCGGGTTATGCGAGAGTTCCGACCACCGCTTGGGGTCGATCTCGCGGAAGATGCTCGTCACTTCCGGCTGCCAGCTCCACCACAGGTTCTGTGAGAGTTCGCAAAGCTTTTCGTGAATCGTCGTTTGTGGCATCGTGTTGCTATTCCAGTCACAGGTTGGCGCCGACACAGGAGCAGCGCACCAATGGCCGTCCGTCGAGTCGCGTTCCGCTGACGGCACGAGGTCAGCGGAGTATAGTGGACCGCGCGGGACTGTCGCGAGTGTGAGGGCTGTTTCGGATCACACCGATTCTCTGATTGCCCATTTCCGAACGAAGAAGTCGCCCATGAAAGCTGCCTACATTACCGAAACGGGTGCGCCGGACGTGATCCGGTTTGGCGAACTTCCCCAGCCCCATCCCGGTGCGTCACAAGTGCTGGTGAAAGTGAGCGCTGTCGCTGTCAATCCCATCGACACGTACATTCGCAGCGGCAGCGTCCCGGCAGCGCTCAGCTTCCCGTACATCGTCGGTTGCGATCTCGCAGGCGCCGTGGAGGCGGTTGGTGATCAGGTGACGCGCTTTCGCGTCGGCGACCGTGTGTGGGGCAGCAATCAGGGACTCGCAGGACGTGCCGGAACATTCGCTGAGTATGCGGCCGTTGACGAACAGTGGCTCTACGCGACTCCTGCCGAGCAGACCGATGCACAAGCGGCCGCTGGCGCCCTCACCGGCATTACGGCCCATCTGGGACTCTTTCTGCACGGTGGATTGAAGGCAGGAGAGTTGATCTTTGTGAATGGCGGCACCGGCGGCGTCGGCTCCGCCGTCGTGCAATTTGCAAAAGCGGCTGGC
>JAHBXU010000759.1 GCA_019636315.1 Planctomycetaceae bacterium
GGGACCTTCATGCTCTTGCGAAAGCGGGCGCTCGTCGGCGATGTCGTCGGGCATTCGGCCCTGCCGGGGATCGCGATCGCGTTTCTGGTGATGGAGGGCCTCCGTCCGGGGACCGGCAAGTCTCTGCCCGGATTGCTTGCTGGCGCGGCCGCTTTTGGATTGGCCGGCGCGGTCAGCGTGATGCTGATCGGGCGGCTGTCGCGCATCAAGCCGGATGCCGCGATGGCCATCACGCTCAGCGTCTTTTATGGTCTGGGAGCCGCATTGTTCACGGTCGTACAGAAAGTGCCCGGGGGGAACGCCGCCGGATTGAAGACGTACCTGAACGGGAAAACGGCATCGCTGGTGGCGGCAGACGTGTGGCTTTTTGCCGGCGTGGCGCTGGTTGTCCTGTTTGTCACCCTGTTGCTGCTCAAAGAGTTGACGCTGCTTTGCTTCGATGATCAGTTTGCGGCTGCGGAGGGTTGGCCCGTAATGGGGCTCGACACCCTGCTGGTCGGGCTGGTGGTGACGGTCACAATCATCGGTATGCAAAGCGTGGGGCTGATTCTGGTCGTGGCGACGCTCATCATTCCTCCGGCCGCCGCGCGGTTCTGGACGGATGATATCCGTCGGATGACGTTCGGTGCGGGGGTGATCGGCGGGCTGAGTTCCTGCGGCGGAACGATCATCAGCGCCTTGTACCCGCGTATGGCGGCCGGCGCGGTGATTGTGCTGACGGGCGCGTTCCTGTTCGTGCTCAGCTTGTGTTTCGGGCGCAAGCACGGAGTCGTCGTCCGCTGGTCTCGTCAGCGTGCGCTGCGCCGAGAGGTGGGGCGCGTTGACCTGTTGCGTACGATCTACGAAGTCGTCGAACATCGCACGGACACACCTCGACTCAATGCGGCCGAACTGGTCGCCCACGATCTTTCGCTGGGTGAACTTCTCTCTGTGCGGGCGTGGGAACCGACGACCCTCCGCCGATTGCTGGCAACGGCCGTGCAAGACGGATTGATCCGACAGGCCGGGCAGGAGACCTGGAGATTGACGGAGTCCGGCGCCGCCGAGGCCCGACGCATTGTGCGCAATCACCGACTCTGGGAAATGTATCTGATGCAGTACGCCCACATCGCACCCAGCCACGTCGACCGGGACGCGGACCTGATAGAACACGTACTCGACAAGGAACTCGTCGCCGAACTGGAGCGCCAGTTGGATCATGCCGATGAAGCGGTTCCCGCAAGCTCCCACGCGACGCAGGCGGTGTGAGCGAGAAGTGAGCAGGGAGTAGGGAATCGGCGTGGTATTGTTGCGTCTAGCCGCGAGTCACCGGCGAGCGCTCCGCTGCAATTCCAGGACAAACCATCGTTGTGTCAGCAAACAGGGGGTGAGGAATTAAGTCGGGATGGCGGTCATTGCCGTCGCCGGCTCGTCATTGAGGACTTGCAACAGGCCGGATGGGACGTCACTGTCCGGCGCCGCACATGTGAAATGTGCGACTAAACGGTGTTCGCCGACCGCTTACCACTTACCACACTGTGCTCCACGAATTCCTCCAGCTCCTGTCCGACTGGTCGTCGCTCGATACGGCGATTGCGGCGAGTGCTGCGCTCACGGCCATGTCGTGTGCGCTGCCGGGGGCGTGGCTCGTGCTTCGCAAGCACAGCATGATGGGCGATGCTCTGTCTCACTCAGCGTTGCCGGGCGTGGTGATGGCGTTTCTGTTTGCCGTATGGCTGAAGAGTGCCGGCTGGATCACCGCGGCACAACACGACCTCGTGTTGCACGGATGCCTGTTTCTGGGAGCGGTGGGTGTGGGTGTCGCGACCGCCTGGCTCACAGAATGGGTCCAGCGGTGGGGACGCCTGGAGAGCGGAGCTTCGCTGGGTGTCGTGTTCACGTCGGTCTTCGCGCTCGGCCTGTTGCTGTTGCGGTTGAAAGCCGACGACGTGCACATTGACGTCGATTGCGTCCTGTTTGGCATTCTGGAAACGGCCGCGCTCAATACCGTAACGGGAACGTCGATCCCCGAACCACTGCTCGTGAACGGCGTGATCTTTGCCGTGAACCTGCTGTTGAATATGTTGTTTTTCAAGGAGCTGAGGATCTCTGCATTCGATCCCGGACTGGCAACGACACTGGGAATCCCGGCGCGCGGCATCCATTATGGCTTGATGGCCGTGACGGCGATGACGGTCGTCGCGGCATTCACCACCGTGGGCAGTATTCTGGTGATTGGACTCCTGATCATCCCCGCTGCAACCGCCTTGCTGCTGAGCGAGCGACTGCAGAATGTGCTGCTGTTGAGCGTGGTGATCGCCGGCGTCAGCGCCGTGCTGGGACATGCATTCACCCTGACTTTGCCACGGATGATCTTCTCCCGACTCGGCTATCCGATGATCGAAGACGCCGGTACGGCGGGCATGATGTCGGTGACGGCCGGCGGGCTGTTCGTGGCAGCGCTGGTGTTCTCACCCCGACAGGGCCTGGTGTCGCGGCTTGTACATCGTCTGCGGCTGGGGGTGAAGATCGCTGGCGACGATGTGCTGGGACTTCTTTATCGTTATGAAGAACGGACGGCGTTCCCACCGCCTGAGATCTCATTGCCGGAGCTGGTGGCGAAACAGAACGGCGTCAATGCCTGGCTGGTCAAGCTGTCGATCCGCCGACTGCTGCGCCGAGGTCTGCTCACGGACGCTGGCTCGGGCGAGATCCATCTGACCGGGCGCGGCCGCGAGAGCGCCCAGTCGCTCGTCCGCGCACACCGGCTGTGGGAAGCCTATATGGCGAAGAACTTCGACCTGCCGGACGACCACCTGCACGAAACCGCGCATCGCGTCGAGCACGTTCTGGATGATGCTCTGCAGGCACGGCTCGAACGCGAACTCGACGCCCCGACAATGGACCCGCATGGAAAG
>JAHBXU010000076.1 GCA_019636315.1 Planctomycetaceae bacterium
TGAGTGACGTCGTTCATGAATCGTTCCACCATTTACGATCGGGTCGAATCCATTGGGCACTGTGTTGCGTCCAACCTGCGCACTGCGGACGGCATTGTGTGCACAGTAAAAAAGATCATGCATGCTAATGACTTCGACGACGGGGCGGACAGTTGTCGTCCTTAGAAGGTCATCAATCGTCTCTTCAATTCCCGGCAACACCTGGCAGACAATTGCTTCATCAATCTCAGCATCAATGAACTCCCCCGTTACTTGTGGTGGCTTGTCCATACCAAAGACCCAAGCGAGAGGCCACATGTTCTCCTGTTTCCATCCAATCGTGTCGCCCCACTCGATGCGCGCTTGTTGCCGTGGCTTCTCGAATCGCTCTTGCTCGTCTGCCGTCATCGCGTCCAGCAGCGAATTGCGATCCACATAGGCAGTGATTTCGTCCTCTTCACCAAAGACATCATGTACCGAGCACCAGCCGGCCAAAGCATCCAATGCCATGAGTCTCGCGGCAATCTCGCGCGGCGGTCGCAGCGTCAAAGCATCCGTCCATCGATTGAGATTTCCAGCGACTGTGAATCCCAGTCCGTTCAGAATCTCGAGATTTCGGACTCGGATCTGGTTGAAGTCAATCGGTTCGTCGGCGGGAATTGGCTGTATGCCGAGCATCTGATCTAGCTACCTCTCTAAAACACGGTGCCAATTTCGAAGTAATCATGGAGGGCACCATCAAGCGGCGGTGTGAATATCGTAGGTTGACGTTCATTTGGCGCATTCTCTCGTTCAACGAACCTCAATCATAGCTTTGATGACGCCCGTTTCCGGTCTGGTGAAGGACTCGAAGGTGTCGATCACGTCCTCGAACGATGTGCGGTGCGTGATCCACGGTGTGGTGTTGATCACCCCCTCGTCGATCAACTGGATGATCCGTCGGAAGTCAGTGGGCAGCGCGTTGCGGCTTCCTTTGATGGTCATCTCCGGCTTGTGCAGAGCGGGATGAGGGAACGTGATGTTCTCGGTCGTGATGCCGACGTAGACCAGTGTGCCGGTCTGTGCGACGGATGCGAGGGCGCCTGACATCGAACGGTAATTTCCCGTTGCGTCGAACACCAGCGGATAACGGTCGCCCCCGGTGATGTCGTTGATCTGTTCGATTTCCGTGCCATTACCAGTGAATGTGATTGTATGCGCGACGCCGTAAGTGCGCTGACAGAATTCCAGTCTCGAAGGGACCATGTCCATCACGGTGATTTCGGCTCCGGTCAAACGCGTGAACTCCAGTGTCGCCAACCCGATAGGACCGGCGCCGATAATGAGCACGTGATGGCCGTCGCCCGGAGCGCCGCGGTCGGTCGCATGGCAGCCAATGGCCAGCGTTTCGACCAGGGCGAGTTGCTCGTACGTCAAAGCGTCTGACGGGTGCAGTTTGTCGGCGCGGATGACGAATCGCTCGCGGAGACCGCCGTCGACCATCACGCCGATGACGTCGAGCCGTTGACAGCAGTTGCCGCGCGCATGGCGGCACGCGTAGCAGGCGCCGCAGTTCATATACGGTTCGATGCTGCAGCGGTCGCCGGACTTGACGTTCGTCACTCCGGGACCGACGTCGAGGACCTCAACGCCCAGTTCGTGACCTGGAATCCTGGGATAGCGGAAGAAAGGCATTTTTCCCAGATAGCCGCTGATATCGGTCCCGCAGATTCCCATTCGATGCGTCTGGACGAGTGCTTCTCCCAGCCCGGGCGCGTTCGCATCCGGGATGTCAATCCGAGTGAAGCGTCGTGGTTCTGTGAGCTGAATAGCCTTCATGTGGACTTGAACTGATCGAGGTGAAGACAGTGCGGCAGCGGCGCGATCGACGCTGGCGCGCATTGTGAATCGAGCGGAGGATCGATGCAATCGCGTGCGCGTGGAAACGTGTCCCGTTGCCCGATGTCGTGAACGGCCTTCAGGTCGCGAAGCATCCGGCCCTCAATGTGGACGCCTTCGCGTCAGAGCCATGATTCGCAGGCGTTGCACAGGAGAGGCAGCGATGCTTGACGGTGTCGCGGCTGCCTGTCAGAGTTCAAAATGTGTCCGCGAAAAACGGACGGCCTGCCTCGCGACTTTCCGCCACTTCAGCGTGCCCCATGTCCGAAACTCGCTCTGGTACGGTCATTCTTGGCGTGGTCCTCGCGGCGATGGCCGCCGGATTGGGATGGGGCATCCGCGGCCAGTATGGGCACGAAACCGGCGCCATGATGGCCGGCGTCCTGTTCAGTCTGGTGATTGTGTTCCTGTACGGCGACCGACTGACGTCGCTGACGGGTGCCCGGGCCGCGGCCCTGTGTGCGCTGGGCATCTCGATCGGCGGGTCGATGACGTACGCACAAACCGTCGGATTGACGAAAGACGCGCCGTTGATTGGCAACTGGGAGGCTCTGCAATGGGGCATGCTCGGATTGTTCATCAAAGGGGGCATCTGGATCAGTTACGGCGGCGCCCTGCTGGGGATTGGGTTGAGCGGCATTCGTTACCGGCCGCTCGAACTCGTGCTCCTGCTGCTTGCCATGCTGATTGTGTTCTTTTTTGGCGTGTGGCTGCTCAACTCACCATTCGATCCGGCAAACAAGGTTCTGCCGCTCATCTACTTCTCAGATAACTTCAAGTTCGAGCCTGAAGACGCGAAGCCGCGGCCCGAGGTGTGGGGGGGATTACTGCTGGCCCTCCTGACGCTCCTGGGATACGCCCGCATTGGCAAGCGGGACCGCCTGGCCCTCCGCCTGGGAGTGTGGGGCTTTCTGGCCGGCGGCATCGGGTTCACGACCGGACAGGGGATTCAGTCCTATCACGCCTGGAATCCCGACAAGTTTGCCGAAGGGGGGCTGTTTGGAGAACTGCCGCAGTACATCAACTGGTGGAACTTCATGGAAACCGGCTTCGGCGCCCTGTGGGGAGGAATTCTTGCGTTGGGGGTCGGTTTGAACCGGCGGTTGATCGTCTCGGCGGAGGATCCCGATATCGTCGAGATCTCACGCCCGGCCGAATGGCTGCTGTTCTTTGTGCATATGGCGTCGATTGTCGCGCACGAATTCCATGAGATCATCATCTTCGGGCGGCCGTTGTTGATTCCGCGTCTGGACATCTTCATGGGCCATTCTCTCACGATGATCCTCATCCCGGTGACCTGCGTGCAGGCCGGCCGCTACTGGCCCTACTTGATGACCTTGCCCGTCATCGCCGTGCCAATCTGTGGGAAGACGGTCCGCGAGTTGTGTTACAACACGAATCCGCCTGAGCTCCCGATGCTCTATGGCGTTCTGGCGTATATCGTCCTCCCGTTGACGTTGCTCATTCTGCTGGCGGTCCTGCTCGCGCGGCGGGGCATGTTCGGCAAGGGAGCGCGGGATTTCGCCCGCTGGGCATTGCTGATGACGACCTGGGTGTACTTCTGGCTGAACTTCGCATTCTTCCGTTACCCGTGGCCCTGGGATCCGGTTGCCGAATGGACCGGACGGACGCCCAATGGTCTGGTTTTCGCCATCTGCGCGGTGGTGCTGTCACTGGCCGCGTTGACGCTCGGATGGAAGCGCAGCGAGGACGCTCCGCGGATTGCCGGTCTGGCCGCGAAGGAAGCTCCCGTCAAACCGACGGCGCAGCGGGCCCCGGACGCACGCCCGATCACTCCGAAGGACCCTCCTCCACGCAAGGATTTTCCCACGCGCCCGGCTCCCGGGTCCGATCAAGGACGGCAGAAACCGCAAAAGCCATGATGCGAAGGTCCTCATGACCGCGCTCCCGCACACTGGAGAATGGGAACGTGCGCTCGGCCTTCCCCAGCATCTGATGCGCGATGGTTCACGCGGGCAACGCGATGGTGGCCAAAGCCGTCTGGTCTCTCCGATTCCCGGCTTCTCCGTGGCAATGATCATCACCAGCAGGTCGAATCAGGCGTCCGGCCACATGGCACCGTAGACGGCGCCAATGATCGCCGTGAAGACCAGACCGTCGATCAGGTGACCGGTGATCCGCTGGTGAAACCAGATGCGGTTGGGAACGATGGCCGCAAAGTGGGTGAGGAACGCCGCAGTCGATGTGAACCGGAAGACGGACATGAAATCGGCCCCGGCCGGCAATGCGAGCGTCGCCAGATAGGCGATGCAGAAGTTGGCCACCAGAAAATACGCGAACGTCAACCCCAGTTTCTTTCCCATGCCTTCACCAGGAGGGAAGACGATGAGAATTCCATTGGGGCCAGATTTGCATTTTTCCTGAAACGCCTCGCCCTTCATTTCTTCTGCGCTGGACGCGTAGGGAAACATGTAGCTGCCGGGGGGCACGTGTCCCTCGCGAACGAGCTGCATTAACCGGTCTTCCTCACTCGTCGGCGCCCAGTCCCGCTTGTGGAGTTGCACGATCATCCACGACAGGAAGCTGGCGAAGAACACCGCCACACTGGCGAGGAGAATTGGCAACCACAGATTCGCAAGCATGGTGGCACTCCGTAGAATTCGAGACGCAAATCGCGCGACGGGACATCCTTCGCGCCGTCAATCGCGGAACCGGAGCGAGTAGACGTCCGCGTTCTTGAGGTGGAAACGCAGTTTGACGGGCTGTCCCTTAAGATCGCTTACATTGTCTTTGCCGGTCCACGTGACGTTCTGTTCGATTTCGTCACCGGTCAACAGCGTCGCTGCGGCCAGGTCGTAACCTGCGATCGGTTCGCCCGCTTCATTCAGTAACTCGACTTGCACACCGCCCCCTTCACGCGCGGCATAGTTGAGGACGAGCTGGCCTCCGTCAAACGTCAGCGGCTTCGTCACCAGCGTTCCGCCGGCATCACCGGAATTTGCGGAAACGAAGCCATCGACGCGGTAGGTGAACCGCCGCAGTCGGCTGTCCGGACCAGTGTAGTAGGCTTCGGTGGCATAGACGGAATACTCGCGATCGTGGCCGGGCAATTGGAGCAAGCCGTTGGTCATATAGTTGCTGCGATTGCCGTCCCGGTCGGCCGGGGCCGTGCGGGGGATGACGGGGGCATCCCAGCGATGAAAGTTGACACCGTCGCGGCTGGACATGAACACCGGTTCGACCTGCTGGTTTTCCGGGACAAACCGCGTCGGAAAACCGATGGACAAATGCGGCGCCCGCGGATAAACGCGGATGGTGTTGGTGTAGAGATGCTGCGGCGGCGCCCCCGTGTACTGCAGTGGCGCCGGGTTGGTCCAATGGACAAAGTCGTCTGAGGTACAGGTCGAAATCGCCCGGACGCCGTTCGCGAAGTACCGGTGATAATCGTGATACTGCCCGGTCACGGGATTCCAGAACGCCAGGTTCTGCGAGTCAAATGCCCCGTCCGTGATGACCGGTTCGTTCCTGATCAGAGACCAGTGAATGCCGTCGGGAGACTGAAAGACATACAGCCCCTTCTTGCCGTCCGGGACGCCGCTCGAAATGCCCTTGTAGCGAGCGTTGGGAGCTGCATCGGGATTCAGGTCGCGAAAGGCGACGAAGCAATGCGACCCCAGGCCTTCCAGGATGATGTTGTTCGCCTTTGAGCCGTCGAACTCGACGAGACCCAGTTCCGGACGCTCCCAATGGATGCCGTCGCGGCTTTCCGCGTAGCAGGTCACCTCGGGGTGTGTCGCCTTTCGTGTCTGCTCATCGAAGTGAGAGCCGCGGTAGTACATCCGATAGATGTCGCCATCCTGAAAAATCGTGTAGTAAGCGCTCGTGTTACCTTCCCAGGGTTGATCGGTCACAAGAACGACGTCCCCTGGGGTCGGTTCGTGCAGCTTGAGCGCGACATCGCCGCTCATGCTCTCAATCAGAAAATCGTCGACCAGCAATTCGAGCCGGGATCCGATGTCGATGGGGTCGGCGCTCCAGACCGCTGGTCGCGAGATCAGAGACAACGCCAGTGCGACAGTGAGAATTCTCATGGTGATTTCTGCTTTCTCTTCGACGACCGTGAGGGAGCCGCCCGTGAGGTCGATCTGTCGAAGGACGATGGAGACCTTGTCCGATGATGTCTGGTGCTTCGTATTCTGGTCGTGCCACGCGAAATTCTCAAACGAACCTCGAACAAGGGGGCTGATTCGGCGGCGCTCTGAAAGTGCCGATGGCAATTCGCACGATTCGTGGTAACTTATCCCAAAGTGCGTTCGCCGGATCGATCACCCCTGGGAGTGCCGATGTCCCACCGTCTCGCCCATTCCGCACATGCTTTCACTCACCTCAACCCGTTGAATCGGGAAGGCGTCACCGTCCTTTCGCGGCGGAACATGCTGAAAGCCGGGATGGCCGGCATGGCGGGATTGAGCCTGCCCGGACTGTTGCGGGCACGGGCTGAGGCGGCGGCCGCCGGCGACTCCATCAGCCATAAGAGCGTGATCCTGCTGTGGATGACCGGCGGTCCGAGCCAGATCGACACATGGGATCCCAAACCGGACCGACCGTACATCAACCGCGGTCCCTTCGCCCCCATTTCAACGGCGCTGCCCGGCGTTCACATCTGCGAACATCTTCCGAAACAAGCGGCCATGATGGATCGCTTCACGTTGATCCGCTCCGTCGATCCGCGGCAGAGTAACCACGAACCAAACCAGGTCATGCAGACCGGTCATCGCGAAGCCGCCCCGCGGGTGAATCCGCGAGGGCACAGCTATCCGGCCATTGGTTCGATCATCTCGAAGATGCGCGGAGCAAACCATCCTGCGATGCCGCCTTATGTCGTCTTCCAGAAGTCACGATCGCACGTTGCGTGGGCGGGTGACCTCGGCAAGGAGTATGACCCGTTTGAAGGAAACAAAGCGGCCGTGTTGCCCGCTTATGACCTCGTCGGCAACCCGCTTGGCAAAACGAGCGGCGCGGATATTTTCCGTTTGCCGGGGGCCTTGAATCTGGATCGTCTCAACAACCGGCATTCCCTGATGCATGACCTCGACCGACTCCGAAGCGGCCTGGACCAGGGCGGGTCCATGGATGCACTCGACCGGTATGGGCAGCAGGCACTGGAGATGCTGCTGGGCCGACGCGCTCAACAGGCGTTCGACCTTTCCCGTGAACCAGCGGAATCGCGGGCCAGGTATGGCGACCATTTATGGTGTCAACAGGCGCTGCTCTGCCGGCGCCTCGTGGAAGCCGGCGTTGCGTTTGTCACGCTCGACCTGAGTTACCATACGGCGTCCGGCACCTGGGATAATCATGGAGACAACATCCCCCCCTATGGCGGAATTGCCCGTGGGTTGGGGCCGCTGCTCCCGCTCTTCGACCATCTGATCACAACGCTCGTCGGCGATCTGGAAGAACGAGGGCTGTTGGATGAAGTGCTTGTGATTGCCATGGGCGAGTTTGGACGTACGCCCAACATGGGGACGCAGGACAGCGTTGACGGCCGCAATCACTGGCCGGTCATCATGTCAATGTGCCTGGCCGGCGGTGGATTGCGGCATGGGCAAGTCATCGGCTCCAGCGATCGGCAAGGGGGAGAAATCGCCGAGCGCCCCGTCACACCGGGCGATCTGGCGGCGACCATCTATCGCCATATGGGCGTCCCGCTCGACGCAGATTATCTCGATCCCCGCGGACGACCGAACTATATCGTCCAGGAAAACGGCCTGCCGCTGGTCGAACTGTTCTGACAGCCCGCAGACCCTGTTGCCCGAGGGACTCGATTGAGTCCATCGTCAGGAACGCGAAGCGTCAGCGAGAGATATGCTTCAGCACGGGCTCGCTGATGTTCTGCGCTCTCGATTCCTCGTTGAGGCGACCGGTTCCGGATGATCCGTATTCACTGCGTGACTGCCGTTTGACATGTCACATGTCCGTTTTGACGGCATGCCTGCGACGGACACGGCGCATGCAGACCTCGAACTGGCGTTCGGCCTCGGTTGGTCCTTCACGGGCATCAATCAACATGCGGGGCAGGAAGTCACGCGCCGCCCAGAGCAGGTCCATCGACGTGCGATCATCGGCCCGCGCGGCTTGCTCGAGTTCCGCAATGAGCATCTCCAGCCGCTTTCGGGCTTGATCGGCGAAGTCCTGCCATTCGTTGTCCGCGGCCTCGCGTTGCCTTAACTCGCGAAACTGGAGCGCAATGGCGTCGATCGACTCCGCCTGGCGGCGCTGCCGCGTCATGGTGTTGTAGATCAGCAGTCCGACCGCGATCGACACTCCACAAATCACCACACTCCAGACAACCCGCGAACGGACGATTCGCAGCACGGTTTCAACGCGAGGCAACGGTGCGATGATCGCCGCGAAGACTGCGGACGTGATCCCTATCACAACATTCGCCGCGGCGCCGATCACACGCAGGAATCGGGATGCAATTTCGACGAACACCTGGGGCGTACGGTCCGGCTGCGACACTGCCGGGCGCGTCGAATCCTGTGCCCGCCTCAGATCCTGCTGCAGCAGATAGGCGCGGCACTCCGCCACGACACGAGACATGTCGCTGCGTTGCCGGGGGGAGGTCGCCACTTCGGAAGGGCGGCCGCTCTCCGCGAGCGTGTCATGCGACGGAAGGAGCCCATCCAGCGAACTGGCAGTGATCCATTCCCCATGCGTTCCCAAGCGGACCTGAGTCTCGCTGACCACCCGTCCGGCGACGGCATCGCGCAGCAATTGCTCCGTCGACACCGGGCCGCAGAGTCTGCAACCCGCGAGATAGTACCAACGGTGCTCATCCGCTGCGGAGGACGCGGGGCTTTGAGGTGTCGGGGGCTCACGAGACATCATGCGCCTGCCTTCGAGGTCTGGGCCGGCATTTGAGTGTGCCATCGTACATTTCACGGACCATCACGATCCACCGCACGATGTGGCAGCGGAGGCATTGCAGGCTTCCGTCCGCTCGGTTGGAACAGCTTGTCGCGCTGATTCTCCAACGGGGCACCGTCGATTTGAGATTGGTTCGAGTGCTTTGGCACAGTCAGGACCGTCAGAAAATGGACTTTGTTCGAGTTGTCGTTGACACGTTAGGCGTCGCGGATAGAATGAATTCTGAAGTGGCTCGAACTGCCTGCTCCCCTGCGGGCTCGCTGAGTGGATCGCCGCACCGTTAACGGCTGGAGCATGGGGATGTGTCCGGCCGGGCTTCGACGGTGGATTTCTTTCTGCCCGTTTCCGTCAGCCGATGTTGTCTCTGTCGGAGCACCCGTCTGCCGGGCGAGAGTCCGCCTGAGCATTCTTCCCAATGACGTCCCTGTGGGCATCATGTACCGCGAATTCACACAAAGGTGAGGTTATGGCGTTTGAAACGCTGATTTCCGGGCAGGCGTCGCTGATCGGTTTGATCGGGGTCCCCGGTCCTCTGGAACTTGTCGTGCTCGGGTTGATTATCCTCCTGCTGTTCGGCAAGCGCTTGCCCGACCTGATGGGGTCACTCGGACGAAGTATCGTGGAGTTTAAGAAAGGGGCCCGCGAACTGGAGGGGCCGGAGCATTCGGATGCGGACCACGGCAATTGAAGAACGCGCCACGCCTCGTGTGGAGACCGCACCACGTTGAGGGGGCGAAGACAGAGGTGACGTTGGAATTCGGTGGACTGAAACCGACTGAATTGCTGATTGTCGGAATGATTGCTTTGCTGTTGTTCGGCAAGCGCATTCCGGAAGTCGTCCGTTATCTCGGTGAGTCGTTCGGCAAAGGCCAGAAGGGCCTTGGGGCAGCAGAGGATCGTGGCGACGAGACCATCTGATGGACTCCGGAAAGCGGAGCATGCCGCCAGAGCACGTCCGAGTCGAGGTTCTCGTGGGAGCGACCGGAGTCATCCACCAGAGATTACCGTTTGAGCAGCAATTGCCAGCTTGACCTCGCCTGTGCCGTACCTGAGGATAAGTTGATCGACAGCGAATAACTGACAACAGAAGTCGCGTGTCTGTGAGGAGGCGGCCAATTGTCGGCCGCATATCCCGGCTGGGAACATGTCTCAGCAGCGCGCGTCCTTACGAACCTGTTTGAGTGGGAGAATAGTAATGGGATTTGGCGGACTCGGACCAATGGAACTGGTCATCGTGGGAATGATCGCCTTGCTGCTGTTTGGCAAGCGATTGCCCGAGGTGGCCCGCAGTCTGGGCAAGGGAATTGTGGAGTTCAAAAAGGGAGTCCGTGGCATCGAGGACGAGGTCAACTCGGCCACTCGAACGCAGCAACCGGCTTACCGGCCTCGGCCGGCAAGTGATGTCCAGGACGTATCGGCGCCCAAGTTTGAGCCTCCGACGTCAGAACCGGTCGCCGCGGCGAGCAGCGACAACGGCGGCGCCCGAGACTAGGTCGCCGCACTTGGCGCATGGGAGAAATCCGGCGGCTCAAGCTGCGCGAAACTCCTCTGCTGTCCGACTGGCCTGCAACGTCCGCCGATCAGCGGGTCGTTTCGACATTGAGGAAACGGGCCGTCGGACGCGACGTGTCGAGCAG
>JAHBXU010000760.1 GCA_019636315.1 Planctomycetaceae bacterium
CGTCCGAACTTCCTCCTGCTCATGGGGGACGACCACGGCTGGGAAGAGACCGGCTATAACGGCCATCCCCATGTCAAGACGCCCGTCCTTGACGAGATGGCGGCAACCGGATTGCGGTTCGATCGTTTCTATGCGGCCCACCCCAGTTGCTCGCCCACGCGCGCCAGCTTCCTCACCGGACGTCATCCGAATCGGATGGGGACGTTCGCTCCGGGCTGGTCCTTGCGGCCCGAAGAAATCACGATCGCGCAGATTCTCCGTCAGGTCGGTTATCGCTGCGGGCATTTCGGCAAATGGCACGTCGGCCCCGTCAAAGCGGAATCTCCCACCAGTCCCGGAGCGATGGGGTTCGACGATTGGGTTTCGCATGACAATTTCTTCGAGCTCGATCCGTCGCTCTCGCGGAACGGTGCACCGCCCGAAGTCTTCAAAGGGGAAAGCTCTGAGGTGATCGTGACGGAAGCGATCCGCATGATCGATGACGCCGCACAGGCGGGTCAGCCGTTCCTGGCGGTCATCTGGTTTGGTTCGCCGCACGAACCCTACAGCGGGCTGCCGGACGATCTCGCACTCTACGACGACTTGCCCGGCCGATACACGAAGTCCGTCCGCCTCACATCGAACGAGACGGGAGAGAACGTGACCCGGCCGCAAGGCGAAGTCCTGCGCGAACGCTATGCGGAGATCACAGCGATGGATCGCGCGATCGGCCGACTGCGTTCGCATCTGGAGGCAAAGGGCGTCCGCGACAACACGTTGTTGCTCTACTGCGGCGACAATGGTACGTCGTCGGATGCGGCCCTCGGTGAGCCACATCGCGGCGTCAAGGGACAAGTCTACGAAGGAGGGACGCTCGTCCCGGGACTGATCGAATGGCCCGCACGAATTCCGCAGCCACGCGTTACGGAGCACCGCGCGTTCACCAGCGACTTGCTCCCCACTTTGTGCACGCTTGTTGGCGCAACTTTGCCGGATCGCCCACTTGACGGCGTCGATCTCACTCCCGTCCTGAATGGTGAGTCTGTCGAACGTTCGGAGCCGCTCTGCTTCTGGGTGTACAACCGCGAACGGCTCAATGCACAAACCCTCTCGCCGTGGATTGAGCCGTCGCTGCAGACCGGCACGACGCCGCTGGTGAAGCTGATGCGCGGCAAGCCGACGCGCGACTTCAACAACTTTCGACACCCGGACATCACGGAAGACGATTATCACGGCCCTCGTGCGATCATCGACGGCGACCTCAAGCTGGTCGTCCACGAAGAGCCCGAGGGGAACATCAGGCGAGAACTGTTCCAATTGCGCTCCGACCCCGCCGAAAAAACCGATCTCAGCGGCGTCGATCCCGCATCGGCCGCGAGGCTGCAAGCGCGGCTTCGCGAGTGGCAGGAGTCTGTCCTCACAAGTCTGTCCGGGGCTGACTACGCAAAGTAATCCGCCCGGATGACTCCATCACGATGATCCGTCTGCGTACTACCGTCGCGCAGGACGCCGGGCCGTCAACCGTGCGAGCAGGGACGGCAACTTGCCTCGTTGCACCGTCGCCGGCGCTTCTTCGGGTCGCGACGGGGCCGGAGGCGCCTTCGGTGGAACGGGAGTGACGACTGGTGGTCCGGGCTTAGTAATCGGAGGCACTGGGGGAAGGGGTGGAACCACCGGCGGGCTGGGCGGAGTTGCAGGCGGGGGAGAGGGTAAGGTTTGTCCGAGAACAGTCAGGATCTCGTCCGGCCGACGATCACTCGCGGTGTCGCCGCGTCCAATGACAAACCAGTCGCGCCCGGCTCCTCCCTGCAGGAGAGAATGCGCGCCGTCACTGACGACGGTCGCGGCATCGAGGAACGAGTCGCCATTCAGGCGATCGGCGGATCCAGATCCGTTCGTCAGATTGGCGATGCGGACCGCATAGGAACGCGCGGACGTCCATTCTGCCTGCAGCGCGGCGAGAGTCCGTGGGTTCCCGTCAAAGACGGTCGCTCCGCCGATCAGCAAGTCGTCCCCAAACTGGCCCTGGATGAGGTCTCGACCGGCTCCACCGATCAACAGATCATTCCCCGCCCCTCCGTGCAATGCATCGTCGCCGTCACCACCAATGAGCACATCATCACCACCCAGCCCGAACAGGTGATCTCTGCCACCAAGACCGATCAGCCGATTCGCAGCATTGTTGCCGATCAGGGTGTCGGCGTACTCGGTTCCCGTGACGTTCTCAAAGGTTCCTTCGAGCGCGATCCCATTCCCCAGACGGTCGATCACCTGCCAGCGTCCATCATCCATCGCAAGCCGGACCCATTTGCCGGCCGACGAACGGTGGAAGTTGAGCGTGTCATTCCCTGCACCATCGACCAAACGGACGCGGGTGTTGTGCGTCGCGAGGTCGTACGTGTCGTCGCCGGATCCTCCGCGGAGTTCAACGACGCCGTGTGATGCGACCGGCTGGCCGGAAACCACAAAGTGATTAACGCCGTCGCCGGCCGTGAGGCTCAGGAAGGCGACGTTCGACCAGGACAGGTTGAGATCATTGATCGTTGCGCTGGAGCTGTCGATATTGATCTGATCATTGCCGCGTCCGAGCCGCACGCTCAGGTGATCATCCGCATCAGTTCCGTGGAAGGTGATCCCGCCCGACGGAGAGAAGACGCCGCCAGCCGTCATGTCGATCGTGAGCTTGTTGACGCGCCCGGCCGCCCCGACGATGGTGATCGAGTCGATGTCGGCGAGCCGTTCCCAAGCCACCACGCCGCTCCAGGCGTCGAGCACTTCGATGCGGTCACCGTTGCGGACGATTGTCCAATCGGCCGTCCCGGTATCGGCCGGAATGGTCCAGGTCACATGGACGGCAACCGTCGTGCCGAAGTGGGCGTCAACGATCGGCGCGGAGTTCGCGCCAATCACGACCTCA
>JAHBXU010000761.1 GCA_019636315.1 Planctomycetaceae bacterium
TTGAGATCAGCTGTCGGTCGAGCCAGAGTTGCCAGGGAGCTTTCCACGTATCGACACAGCGCTCGGAGATGATTGTTTTCCAGTCAGAACGGCGGGTGCCCGCCAGCCGTCCGTAGGCGTTCGCCGCAAAGAGCCAGGTGTGAAGGACGTCCGGTTGAAGCCGATTGAGAAGAGTTCTCAATCGCCACGCGGCGGCTGGATCGAACTTCCAACGCTTGCCCAGCACAGTGACAGGGACGCTATGACTCTGCAATTCCTGCTCGTAGGGTCCACCGCGCGTGAGAGCGATGACGTGCACGTTAAACTCGCGACGAGGAAGCCGCGTCGCCAGCAGGGTGAGTTGCTTTTCCGCTCCGGAGCGATCGAGCGTCGGTATCACGAGGGCGAGCTTGATCACGGACATCCGGAGGCAGAGGAGAATGATCGACTGTCGACAGTGGTGCGAGGATTATTCGGATCGAGCGTACCAATTGCAATCGGCCGCCTGTATGTTGAGCCTGGCAAATGGCGGCCGGAGACAAAATATGCGCGTCAAGTTTGCGGAATGTCTGATTGAGCTGGTCCAGGGGGACATCACGGCCCAGGAGGTTGACGCCATCGTGAACGCGGCGAACTCCCAGTTGGCGGGCGGAGGGGGAGTTGATGGAGCGATCCATCGCGTGGCTGGGAAGTCGGTCATGGAGGAGACCAACCGCCGTTACCCCGAGGGCTGCCCCACGGGGAGCGCCGTTCCGTCGGGGGCGGGTCGACTTGCGGCCCGATCGATCTTTCATGCCGTTGGTCCAATCTGGCGAGGGGGGATGCGCGGCGAGCCGGCGCTATTGAAGTCCGCCTATCGGCGTTGTCTGGAGCTGGCGGTTGAGCATGCCTGTCAGTCGATCGCGTTTCCCGCCATCAGTACGGGAGGGTACGGATATCCCATGGATCTGGCGGCGGAGCATTCTCTGACGTCCGTGCGGGACTTTCTCATCGAGTGTGGCCAGCCGCCGTTGGTGCGTTTCGTTCTGCTCGACGGAGGGGCGCTCGGCGCCCATGCGCGCGTTCTCGAAGGGATGGTGGAATCGAGGTGACTGCCGCATCGGGATTTGGAAAGGGTGCGGGCCAGGTCCGCGAGTTTCTTGCATCCGACGGACGCACGCTGACGTTTCGCCGCTGGTCGTCAGTCGGAGAGCCGCGCGCGCAGATCGTCGCATTGCATGGAATTCAGAGTCACTCCGGATGGTATGGATACTCGTCAAGCCGTTTGGCGGATGCGGGGATTGAGGTGCTGTTTCTCGATCGCCGCGGATCGGGCCTCAGTCGGTGCGGCCCGGAGGAACTGGTAACGGTGGAGCGACTGTGTGCCGACGTTGCTGAGTTTGTCATGCAGATCGACGCCGAGATGCCGGAGGGGCCAGGAAGCCAATCACGGTACCTGTTGGGGTTGAGTTGGGGGGCAAGGCTGGCTCCCGTCGTCTGCGACCGTTACGCGCACTTCTTCGACGGATTGATCCTGCTGTATCCCGGCATCTGCACGCAGATCCGACCGAACAAAGCACAGATGGCGGGAATCCGACTGCTTCAGTTGCTCGGGGGAGCGAGAAGAACCGTTGCGCTCCCGCTGAACCCGGCTCAGTTCACGGGGGACGCACAGTGGCGGTCGTTCATTGAAAGCGATCCGCTGGCGGTTCGGCGCGTCTCCATCGCCTTCCTCGCAGCCAGCGAGCGACTGGAACGCTTAGCGCTCGATGCGCTCAAGCGTCTTGACGTGCCGCGCCTGGCCCTGCTGGCAGGTCAAGATGAGATCGTCGACGTGCCGCGAACGCGACTGCTCCTCACGCAGATTCCTCAGAACTCCCTGCGCGTGATCGAGTACCCGGACGCGCGGCACACACTGGAATTCGAACCGGACAGGGACCGGTTTGTCGACGACATGATCCAATGGATAGAATCTCAGGTGTGATGCGACGTGATGCTGATGATGTTCCCGGTACGGTCGCACGCTGCATTCTCAGATGATTCACCACGAACGGAATCTCAACTCATGCTGGTCATGTCCTGCCTGCTGATCGTCAGCCTGCTGCTCATCGGATGCGGTTCTGGAGCGACTCCATCGCCGTCGGACGCACCGGCGGTCGGGGACCAGGCGACCAAGTCGCCGGAGCCGGAGATCGCTGCGCGACAGGCCGACGCCACACCTGCCGATCCAGGTCCCGTCGAGAGTGCGGCTCCTGACGATCCTGACTCGACGAAGAACGAATTACCGACATTACTGGCGACGCCAGATGCCGAAGAATCTCCGGTCGTCCCGGCGGATGAGCCTGCATCGGTCAGCGCATCGCCAGCAGAGGTCACTCGAAAAGCTCCCGTCATTGAGGGATTGAGTCCGCTTAATCCCGAGGAAACGGTGCTGATCGATGTCGCACGCAAGCGGGTCTTCCTCAAATCCCGCGTCGTGCTGCGTGAAGGCGTGCTGGAGATGTTCGCCTGCCGCGCCGGATCGAAGGAGCACGAATCGATCGTGTCGATCGACACACAGGCGTACGTGATCCATGCGGCGTTACTGGCGGTGGGGGCCGAACCGGGGACCCCTGTCGAGTTCGACCCGGAATATCGGCCGCCTCAAGGACAGCGGATCGATATCTTCGTCCACTGGCTGGATGAAAACGGACGCCCGCATCGTGAGCCAGTGCAAAACTGGGTGCGTCACGTCACCCGGCGATACTACATCGAGCCGCTCGCTGCGTTACCGCAGGATCTGAAGCTTCCTGAAGACGGTGCGATGCGCTATGACGCCAAACGGCAGGAGCTGATCTGGTTTGGCCCAATGAGTGAAAGCCAGCGGGACGAACTGCTGGCGCTCACGCCCGATGCCGAGTTTCAAACACTTGTGCGCAAGATGTCTCAGGACGGG
>JAHBXU010000762.1 GCA_019636315.1 Planctomycetaceae bacterium
CCGCCGGGTCGCGCGCAGGTCAGCCGTCCGACCGAGATCCCGTGAAGTTCCTCCGCAACGGCAGTCCGGTCGGCCCGTTGACCGGGTATTCGGCATTGCTGGTTGCAGAGGAAGCGATCCGCTGGATCAAGGAAGGACGCACCGCAGACAAGCCGTTCTTTCTGGCCGTCTGGACGCATGAGCCACACCTGCCGATCGAATCCGACCCGCAATACCAGGAACTCTACGCCGATTTGCCGATCGGCTTCCGGCAACACCACGGCAACATCACGCAGCTCGACGCGGCTTTCGGCAACCTGATGCACGCCTTGGATGAGCATCAGCTGACAGAGAACACAATCGTGTTCTTTACTGCCGACAACGGCCCGGAAGGCGACGGATTCGGCGATTCCAAAAATCCCGGCTCGCAGCGCGACCGCAACCGGGGTTCAACGGGCGGACTTCGCGGCCGCAAACGGGATGACTTTGAAGGGGGCATCCGCGTGCCGGGCATCGTGCGCTGGCCCGGGAAGATTGAGCCGGGCGCCGTGTCGGATGTGCCCGTCATCGGCAGCGATCTCTTTGCCACGATCTGCGACATCATCGACATTCCCCTGCCGGACGACCGCGTGATCGATGGGGCCAGTATGCTCCCCGCCTTCACCGGTCAGCCCATCGCGCGCACTCAGCCGCTCTACTGGCGGACGCACATCTCTTCCAAAGACTCCCGCGTCGCTGTGCGGGTCGACGACTGGAAGATCGTCGCCGACGAAACCCTCACCAACTTCCTGTTGTTTGATATGCACGATGACCCGCGGGAATCCAGGGACGTTTCCGCGGCTCATCCGGAAGTCTTTGAGCGGATGAAGCAGACGCTGCTCGACATGGATCAGAGCGTCCTCAGCGACGGTCCCGACTGGTGGAAAGACGATCGCGCCGGCGGCGTCGCCCATACGCGTTAACATCGACTGCCAACACCGCGGCCTGGGCGGCGCCCTCAATCGCACCAAACCAATGTGCTCGCTCCTCCTGTGACACAAGCGCAGCGACTGGAGAAGTCCGTCCACTCGACTCGTTCATGGAGATCGGAAATGAAAAATCTCCTGGTGACTCTGTGCGGTTTCCTCGGGGGATTCGTCCCGCTCACAGTTGCGGCGGTCGAACCGTTTGCGATTCGTGTCGTGGATGAAGCAACCGGTCGCGGTGTACCGCTCGTCGAACTGATGACCGTCAATCACGTGACCTGCGTCACCGACTCGGCGGGCGATGTCGCCTTCGACGACGAAAGCCTGATGAACGAGCGTGTGTTCTTCCACGTCAGGAGCCACGGCTATGAGTTTCCCGCCGGTCCCTTTGGATATCGTGCGGTCACACTTGATGTAACGCCGGGCGGGGAGGCCGAGCTGAAGATCCGGCGGATCAACATCGCCGAGCGGCTCTATCGCGTGACCGGAGCGGGAATCTATCGGGACAGCGTGAGGCTCGGCCGGCCGGCGCCGCTCAAACATCCATTGCTGAACGCCGGCGTGCTCGGATCGGACAGTGTGGTGAACGCCGTCTTTCGCGGCCGCATCTACTGGTTCTGGGGAGATACCAACCTGCCGCAACATCAGTTGGGGATCTTCCATGTTCCCGGCGCGACGTCGGCCCTCCCCCGCGAGGGGGGATTGATTCCGGGAAGCGGCGTCGACCTCGACTACTTTCTCGATGACAAAGGCCAGGCCAAGTCGACATGTCGGATGCCGGGCGATGGCCCCACATGGATCGATGGCCTGTCGGTGCTCAACGACGGGGGTGAGCGGCTATTTGCACACTACGTGAAAGTGCGGCCGCCGCTTGATGTCTATGCAGGCGGCATTTGCGAATTCGATCCCGCGGCAGAAGAGTTTCGACACGTCCTCGATCTCGACCCTCAACACCCGCTGCATCCAGCGGGTCATCCGCTCCACATCACGACCGACGGTGTGGAGTATCTCTATTTTGCGTCACCGTTCCCCTATGCCCGCGTCCCGGCGACCGTCGAAGCGTTTCTCGACACGTCGCAGTATGAAGCGTACACGTGCGTGATGCCCGGTGGAGACTCCGAGCCGCAGCAGGTGATCCGCGGCGACGACGGGAAGCCCCAGTTTGCCTGGCGGCGGGGCGGGTTGCCGTTGAATCACACACGCGCGAAACAACTGGTGGAGGAGAAACGCCTCGCCCCCGAAGACCTCGTCTTCCGGCTGCGCGATCGGGACACCGGCCGACCGGTGCAAGCGCACGGCGGGTCGCTCTATTGGAACGAATATCGTCAGCGGTGGGTGATGATCGCCCTGGAGACCTGGGGTTCTTCACTCCTGGGAGAGATCTGGTTTGCTGAAGCCGCAACCCCGCTTGGCCCGTGGGGGGATGCCGTCAAGATCGTCACCCATGACGACTACAGCTTCTATAACCCCAAGCAACATCCAATGCTCGACGAAGAGAACGGCCGCATCATCTACTTCGAGGGAACCTACACACATACTTTCTCCGGCAACAAGAATCCGACCCCACGCTACGATTACAACCAGATCATGTATCGGCTCGATCTGTCCGATCCGCGACTGGGACTCTCCGCACCCGAATAAACTTTGTCTGACGGCCTTATCGCCGTCGTCGCGAGCGGATTGCACCTCGGGCGGCTTGGAACGCTTCACGCATTCCCACACCTGCCTTTGCGCCGCGGTGTGGTGGGAAGTTCGACAACATCGGTTAGCGACCAGCGTCCATCGACGATCGGATGGACGCGGGCCACGCGGCAGGCGTTCGCATGAGGGCGTCGAACAATTGATCGGCCAACAGGCGATGACCGCGAGCGTCGATGTGATGGTCCGTGGCGAAGGGCTTCAGATCGGCCGGATCGTAACCGGAGTACCAATCATTG
>JAHBXU010000763.1 GCA_019636315.1 Planctomycetaceae bacterium
ATCCAACTTGGTCTGCTGCCAGGCTGGGGCGGGACGCAACGCTTGCCGCGCCAAGTGGGCTTGCAGACAGCATTGCGGATGATTCTTTCCGGCGCGCCGCTCAGCGCACGCAAAGCGCAGAAGGCTGGGCTGGTGGACCTTGTCGCGGCGCCGGGGTCGTTCGACGAAGAGGTCGCCGCATTTGTTGAACGCCTGCTTGCGGGCCGTGCACCGCAGCCCGCGTCGCGGGGGTGGTTGGCGGCACTCCGCGACGGGACAAGCTGGGGACGAGCGCTGGTTCTCCATCTGGCGCGTCGCCAGGTGGCGCGGCCTGCCAGGCATTATCCCGCATTGCCGGCCGCGCTGCGAGCCGTCGAAACGGGCTTCCGTGAAGGGATGACGGCCGGCCTCGCGAAGGAGCGGGAGGAGTTCAGCCGGCTGGTGTTCACCTCGACGAGCCGCAATCTGGTTGAGCTGTTTTTGAACCGCGAGCGCGCCCGTTCGCGAAGCACCTGGACGACCATCGTCGACAGCGCCGTTCCGAGAATCGACACGATCGCCGTCGTTGGCGCCGGGACGATGGGTGCAGGAATCTCACAACTCGCCGCAACCAAAGGCTACCAGGTGATCCTCAGAGACATCAACGACGCGGCTGTGCAGCGCGGCATGCACCAGGTCGAATCGTTGACCCGCAAAGGCGTCGAAAGGGAGGGCTGCAGCCGCATGATGCCGAGTCGGCGCTGTCGGCCGTCACGCCGACGACAGAGTGGGAGCCGTTGCGTCGCGCCGGCCTCGTCATTGAAGCGGTCGTGGAACGCCGTGATGTGAAACAGCAGGTCTTTCGCGAACTCGATGAACACCTACCTGCAGAAACATTGTTCGTTTCCAACACGTCGGCGCTGCCGATCAGCGAACTTGCTCAGGTGACCGGGCGGGCCGATCGTGTCGGAGGACTCCACTTCTTCAATCCCGTGCACAAGATGCCGCTGGTGGAAATCGTGCGACTGCCCCAAACATCCGACGCCACGATTGCCGCACTTGTGGATGTCGTCCGCGCGCTGGGCAAGACGCCGATCGTCGTCGCGGAAGGACCGGGGTTCCTGGTCAATCGGATTCTGTTTCCGTATCTCGATGAAGCGGTGAGGCTGGTTGTCGAAGGCGAACCGGTCGCAGACGTGGATCGTGAGATGAAGCGGTTTGGGATGCCGATGGGTCCGCTGGAACTGCTGGATACTGTGGGCATTGACATCGCGGCCGATGTCTCTCGTAATCTGGCATCCATTGGCTTTGGCGACAGCCCGACGCCGCAGTTTCTGGAAGCGATGGTGGCGCAGGGACGGTTCGGACAGAAATCGGGGCGGGGCTTCTTCGATTATAAGAACGGGCGGCGGCGTGCGTGGACTTTCCCGCCCCCGGAAGGCGCGTCCGCGACGCCGCGCGTCCCGATACCGCGGGAATTCAACGGCGAAGAGTTGAGTGGCTTACAGCAACGGCTGGTGTTCAGTCTGATCAATGCCGCCGGCGACGTGATGCGGGCGCAGATCGTCACGGAGCCGTGGATGGCCGACCTGGGGATGGTGCTCGGGACGGGATTCGCCCCGTTCCGCGGCGGCCCCTTACGATTGGCGGATGCGTGGGGCCACGCTAAAGTCGTCGAGTTACTCGAAAGTCTGGTCGAACTCTGTGGTTCGCGGTTTCAGCCGAGTCCCTACTTCACTGAAAACCTCACGTCCACCGGACGAGAGGGATCTCACCGGCCGATCGAGGTGTGAGTCATCATCACAAGTCAGATTAAGCCGCACGTGCGGCCGGCACCAGAGACAACGTCCCTTCGATACCGTTTGACCAGTGACGTCAGGATTTCGCGCCGCATTATGGGCGGCCGGAGTCTGCTTGAGTCCTTTCACGTCAGGAGAAGTCATGTCGACTGTCAAGAATACCGAATCGAAAGCCGACAAACGCGACGCCCCCACGACATTCGCTGCTGAAGCCCTCAAAATGGGCGGAAAGTCGGCGGACGAAGTCCGGCGGATGGGGGCCGTCGACGCGGCCGACGATCAGGTCGAGACACTCTTTGAAGAGCGTTATCAGACGGTCAACAGCCCCGTGCATCGTGCGGTCTGGGAAGCGGTGATCCCCGTGGATCTCTTCGGATTCGAGAAACCTCCCGCCTCCTCATCGGCTGCTGCCTCGAAAGCGATGGAGGCGTCGCTTGAGGTCGTGCGGCGGCATGCCCGCGCAGGGACGTTGCTCGACGAGGCTCGCAAAGTCAGTAACACCGTTCTCCGGGAACTTGGCGACGCCGGGTATTGGGGACTGCTGATCGGGTCGGAATACGGTGGTTCCGGTGCATCCTTCTCACAGTTCGCCACGTTCCTGACACGAATGGCGACTATCGATCCCACGATCGCCGGACTGGCGTCGGTGCATGGCTGCATCGGTGCAGTCGATCCGCTGCTGACGTTCGGCAATGCGGACCAAAGGGCGCGGCTGCTCCCGCCACTGGCGAACGGACAGCGGCTGTCTGCGTTCGCTTTGACGGAACCCTGCGCCGGTTCGGACCTGACCGCGCTGCGGACAACCGCTGTTCGCGACGGTGATGACTACGTGCTCAACGGCGAAAAACTGTTCATTACAAACGTCCAACCGGGACGGATGATCGGCGTCGTCTGCCTGATCGACGATGTCCCCGCCGTCCTCATCGCCGAACTTCCTCCTGAGGAGAACGACCAATTCCGCCTGAAGCAGTACGGTTTGTATGCCCTCAAGCACACCCACAACTGCGGCATCCTGTTTAAGGATTTCCGTGTCCCCGCGGCCAACCGGCTCGATCCGGGCGATGGTGACGGATTAACGATCGCCTATCACGGCCTCAACCGCGGACGTGTGGC
>JAHBXU010000764.1 GCA_019636315.1 Planctomycetaceae bacterium
GATCATTGCTTCAGGTGACTGGCACACGTTTCATGTCACGCTGGACGGCGACCATTCCATCGTGCGGCTCGACGGCGAGGTGGTGCTGGACTTCATTGATGAACAGCCGGACGGACCGAACACCGGTTTCGTCGGCCTCCAGCACAACGAGGGAAAGGTTGAGTTTCGCAACATTCTGCTGAAGCCGCTCGGCTTGCAGGATCTGTTCAATGGAACTGATCTGACCGGCTGGCGGGTTGTTCCCGGATCGAAGAGCACCTTCTCCGTGGAAGATGGCGTCCTCCACTTGACCAGCGGACCGGGCTTCCTTGAGACCGAAGGAACCTACGGCGATTTCCTCCTGCGAGCCGATGCGATCGTCAACGGCACGGATCTGAACAGCGGCATCTTCTTTCGCGCGATGACGGGGACGGAAGACGCTCCGTCCAATGGATATGAGCTGCAGATTCAAAATTCGGTCCTTGACGGTGATCCGACACGGCCCAAAGACTCGGGCACGGGCGCTGTCTTCCGCCGCACTCAAGCCCGTCGCGTCCTCTCCCGCGACCAGGAATGGTTCACCGCGACACTGGTGGCAGCGGGCCCCCGGATGGCCGTTTGGGTGAATGGTTATCAGGTGACCGATTGGGAGGATTCCCGCGACCCTGACGAGAATCCCCGGCGGGGCCTCCGCACCGAACCCGGTCACATCAGCCTGCAAGGTCACGATCCGACAACCGATCTGTCTTTTCGGAATTTGCGCATCGCACCGCTTCCCGCGGAGTAACAGGTTCTCCTGTTCTCCGTGACGATCGTTTGAAGCGTCGGCCGTCGTCGTCCATGCGCGCGACGGCGCTCGCTGGAGTATGGTCATTGCTGGCATGACCTCCCTGCCCCTCGGCGGGATGTCGGCATCGCCTCCTTGACGTTCGTGGCAGTCTGCATCGCGAATTCGCCCGCAGCGCAATGCGGCCTTCAAGCATTGAATTTAGTTGCGCGCAGCTCGCGTGTTTGTCGCCCTTTCATTGAGAAAAGATGCAACGGGCGATGCGGCCGGCGACTGAAGGTCGTTCCCCTTCGTGCCTTTCAATGGGCTGCTGTTTCCCGCGTTGAAGCGTCCCTTCCGGGGTCGCCGCTTCATGTTCCCAAACGCAACAGACCGGCACATTGTGACCGTGCTGACCGGAAAAGTCGGGCGAACCGACGATTCTCCGCACCTCGCGCGCAGAAAAAGCTAGGAATGTCATACAGAGAGTTCCCACCGCTTCAGATTCTCCGAGAGGTTGCCCGATGCGTCGATTTGTCCGATTTTCAAGGGGTGTGCCGCTGCTGCCGGATAAACGGCGCGGGGCGTTTATGGTCCTGGCGTTCTTCTGCCTGATCGCCACGCTGGCCTTTGTCGCGTTCTCGATCGACACGGGTAATATTGCGCTCAACAAGACGCTGATGCAGAACGCCGTCGACTCGGCGGCTCTTGCCGCGGCGATGGAGATCACCAGCGCCGTCGAGAACGCGCCGGCGGACGCTCAGGATCCGACAGCCTATGCCCGCGAGCAGGCCAAGCTGATGGCTGTGCAGGTGGCGAACCTCAATGGCGTGTTTGTCGATGCAAACTACGACGTGACGTTCGGTCTGCGATCGTACAATCCGGGCTCTCAGTCGTTCGAAATTCAATGGGGAGTCGAGCCCGCCAACGCCGTGAAGGTCCGGGCCCGCAAGGACAACGTGGACACGACGGCGCCCGACGGCAAACTGCCGATGATGTTCGCCGGCGTTCTGGGTGATAAGAGCGTCCGCATGCAGGCGGAAGCCATCGCCTTTATCGAAGCCCGCGATATCGCCGTCGTACTCGACTTCTCACAGTCGATGAACTACGACAGCATCTTCTACACCAATTCGATCTCGACGCTCGGCGCCGATGCCATCCGCGACAACCTCCGGGAGATGTTCTGGGAGCTCGAACTTGCAGATTCCGCCTTGGGGACGCTCGATCAAGTGGAGCCCAACAACTCAAATTCGGCGCGGACGACCGACGTCAAGTACCTGAAGGTGACCAACACGCCGCCGTCCAGCGACCACCCGACGATCACGGCCACCTTCATGTACAACCAGGTGGCGCTCAGCTCCAACAAGGCCTACAAGTCCGTCAAGCTGAGATACAGCAGCGGCAGTCAGACGTTCAGCAACCTGAACACGAGCGGCGGCACGTATGTCGGAACCAGCAGCAACGCGTCGAAAGACGTCACCGGCGTGGACGTCGTCGTGACGATTCCGGGAACCGGCGCCGTCACCAAGTCGGGCACGATGTCCGGCGGCTCGCCCAATCCCACGGCCACCGTCCAGGTCAATGAAGCCGGCAGTCAGGCCTCCGTCTCGATCAGCACGAACTCCATCAGCCAGATCCGTGTGACGTACACAGACGGAACGACGTCCACCTGGAGTTACTCCAGCGGGACGAGCAAGACCGTTAGCGCATCCAACGGCAAGGTGATTCAGGACGTTCGAGTGCGGTCTGCCAGCGGCGCCAGCCGGACATTCTCGGACTTTGACGTGTCTCCCGCCTACGACTACACGGTCGTTCTCGACGACACGAACGCGAACGTCAGGTCCTACTTTAAGATCGCCAACGTCTCCTGGCCGTACCCGTCCGGCAGTTGGGACGGATACATCAACTACGTGCGGAGCGATTCTGAAGTCAACAACGGCGGCCATCGTGAGATGTACGGTCCGATCACGTTTGTGCATTACCTTGTTGATACTCTTCCGAGGCACACGCAGGTTCCCGCACTGTCCAAGACGTCACACTACCCGTTCCATGCGGTTCGCAAAGGGAACGAGTTGTTCGTCGACTTCTTGCAGAACCTGGGCTTTGGCGACCATGTCGGACTT
>JAHBXU010000765.1 GCA_019636315.1 Planctomycetaceae bacterium
AGTCATCGAAGGATCACCAGCAGCGCTTTCAGGGCTGAGGCCGGGGGACAGAATTGTGCAGTTCGCCGGTAGGGTCCCGGCAGAGGTTGATGATTTTGCCAAGGCCGTCATGGCTTCAGGAGAAACGGTCCAGTTGCAGATCGAACGGGATAGAGAGCCGGCGCCCCGCGACATAATCATCACACTGCGTGGAGGGCCGATCCGGCTGGGAATCCAGTGGCGCACTGATGCGGCGGAACCGGAATCGGTGATCGTCACGCGCGTGGTGCCTGGGTCTCCTGCGGCTGATGCGGGCATCACCATCGGGGATCGGATCTCGGCTGGGGACGGCGAAGAAAACGGCGCGACCGGGGCCTGGCTGCAGGCCATCGCGACCACACCCGCGGATACGCTGTTGCTGCGTCGCGAGCGCGACGGCGTCGTGCAGGATCTCACGATCCGCCTGCTCGCGGGGCCGCTTGCCAACGTCCCTCAATTGGCCGATTGAACTCCCGTGGCCGGCGGCTATGATCCAAAGCCGTCTGCGCGTGGAGGAACCCGAAGCGTGAGCGGGGGACGACTGGTTGTTCCGTCGGCCCACGAGCCCCGGTGCCCTCCCTGACGCTTCGGGTTGCAAATCCTCATGAGTCCGCGCGCCGGGTCGTTATCAGAACAAGGGGGGCACGGACCGTGAATCGCGAGGAGATCGAGCAACAGATTCCGCATCGACCGCCGTTTCTGTGGCTGGACGAGGTGGTCTCGATGGATGAGACGTCAATTCACGCCCGCAAGACGTTGCCGCCAGACCTGGATGTGTTTCGCGGTCACTATCCGCACTTTCCGGTTCTTCCCGGCGTCCTGCAGTGTGAGGCCGCCATGCAGGCGGGGGCCGTGTTAATTTCTCAAATGATCGAGACGGGCGACAAAGTACCCGTCGCGACGCGGATGAACAACGTGCAGTTCCGCCGCCTCGTTCGGCCGGGTGAGACGCTGGACATTGAAGTCACGCTGACCGAACGCCTGCAGGATGCGTTCTTCCTCAAAGCGCGCGTTTCCGTCGGCGGACAGGTGTCTGCGCGGCTCGAGTTCGCCTGTGCCGCCGCACCGATGGCGGATCAATAACCGAGCCCGCGACGGACAGCCGCAATCTTCTGTCGAGTCCACGCTCCGTTCGGCTCTCGCTCCCGTTTGTCGGCTGGAGTCGAGAGGTCGGCGTGCGTCAGCGCCCGCCCCATCAGCAACCCGCTGCTCACAGAGAGGCAGATCTTCCTGTTGGCCGATTTGATTCGCCCCAGTCGAACGTGCTGTGGTCAACTGGCGTTCGCGGCTGGCAGGCGGTCGTCGACTTCATAGGCCAATCCGAGGGCACGGAGAGTCTTGATCGCGTACCAGGTCATGTCGACCTCCCACCACTTGTGACCGGCACGGGCGAAACGCGGGTAGGCGTGATGGTTGTTATGCCAGCCTTCACCATATGCCAGCAGGGCGACCCACCACAGGTTTCGCGATTCGTCGGTTGTCTTGTAGTTGCGATAGCCCCACAGGTGCGTGGCCGAGTTGACGAACCAGGTGCTGTGGTACGCACACACCATCCGCACGCATCCGGCCCAGAGGAGCAGGGGCCAGCCCCCAAGGAGGAACAGAACGGCTGCCGACCCGAACACCCAAAAGGCGTAAGTCCGCTCAAACATGCGCAGGACGGGGTCGGACGCCAGATCGGGCACGTACTGCCGGTACATGGCTTCTCGATGCTTTTCGTCATGCCGCACGAACAGCCAGAGCAGATGCGACCACCAGGGGCCGTCTGTCGGAGAGTGCGGATCACCGGCTTGATCGGACTTGGCGTGGTGCACACGGTGAGTGGCGGCCCACATCAGCGGACTTCCCTCGCCCGAGAGAACGCCGCAGAGATTCACCAGCACCCGTACCGGCGTGACCAGTTTGAGCGAGCGATGTGCGAGGAAGCGGTGATAGCCGAGGCAGACGCCGATGCTGCAGGTCATCCAATGCAGGAAAAGGGCCGCCACGACCGCCTGCCAGGTGAAAAAGAAAGGTGCCGCCAACGCTCCGGCGTGCATCAGGATCATCCAGCCGAGAACGATCCAGTCGATGTTGCCCCATTTCAAGTTGGAGGGATCGAACCGGGACAGAATGTCGGCCCGTTCCTGGGCGCGAGGGCTCAGCGCCTCGGTCGCGCTGGACTCGAACTCAAGTTCGTCGGTAAGGTCGGTTGAATGAGAAGGATCGAGGAGTTGCGTCGTCATCAATGAGAAGCTTTCGAACGGTCAATCTCAGAGGTTGGCATCCGATTCGCAGGGGCTTACCCCCGGCACCGAACGAGTCCCGGCGGAAGCCCTGGAATCCCTTTCCCATCGAAAGGGCGTTTCAGGGACGGGAATGTATCACAAGCATCGCGGGGAGAACGTCAGCACGGATTCAAAGTTGTGTCAAAATCGTGTCACAACCCTAACCCTCTTCTCCGGAATGAGATGCGTCGGATTCCCCACGCATGAAGCGGTACCCGGTCCCCCGCACGGAGCGCAGATGTCGCGGGTTGGCGGGATCGACCTCGATATAGCGTCGCAGCCGCATGACAAAATTGTCGACCGTCCTGGTGTTGATTTCCGCCGTCTGCCCCCAGACATCACGGAGGATCTGCTGCCGCGAGAGGACGGCGCCCTCGTGTTCAATGAAGTATTGAAGCAGCTGGACCTCCGTGGTTGTGAGCTGCTGCGTTTCTCCGTCGGAGGAAATCTCAAAGGCACGGAAGTTGACATGTGCCTTTCCGATCTCCACCTGATCGGGCACCGTTGAGCTGCTGCGTCGAATCTGCTTCTGAAATCGCCGCGTTTCGAGAAGCCTCCGCGCGCGGCTGAGCAGTTCGGG
>JAHBXU010000766.1 GCA_019636315.1 Planctomycetaceae bacterium
TGAACCAGCCGGCAGCAGGTTCGCCGTTTCGATGGATCATCGACCCGCTCGACGGAACGTCGAACTACGTACATGGTTTTCCGTACTACGCCGTTTCGATCGGCGTGGAAGAGAGTGGAACACTCGTTGCCGGTGCGATTTACGATCCGAGTCGGGACGAGATGTTCTCGGCGGCTGCTGGGCAGGGCGCGAAACTGAACGGCCAACCGATCCACGTCTCGTCGCGCGACACGCTTTCGACGGCACTCTGCATGGCCAGCCTGCCCGTGAGAACGACCCGCCAGGATGCGGCCGTTCAATCCTTTCTGCGCGTTCTCGAAGTGGTTCAGCACGTCCAGCGGACCGGGTCAGCCGCACTGAACCTCGCCGCGGTGGCGGCTGGGCGGGTGGAGGCGTTCTGGTCCACCAGTCTCAAGCCGTGGGACATGGCGGCCGGGGTGCTGCTCGTCCGAGAAGCCGGCGGGTGCGTCAGCCGAACGGACGGTGGCGCTTTTCAGGTGGATCAACCGGACCTGCTGGCGTCCAATGGAACGGGCTTGCACGAGTCGCTGATTGGCGTCCTCCGAACCTGATTCGCCGTGGGGGGCTGAAACGTGCGGTTTGTCTCAAGGTTCCCGCTTGGGAGTCGGCTTATGGTCCCCCAGAAGTCGCGGGATCTTGGACGGTGATTGCGGCGCCAGCGTGGGACCGAAACGCGGTCGGGTGATGATGCCAAAAGTCCCCGTGGTGCGGCAATCGTCCGGATCGGACTTGCCGGCGCTCTGGCAGCGGGAATGCGAGGGCGGATTGAGCACCATCTCAAACTGGGTGCTTCAACCCCGTGCGGACAGGGGGTATGATAGAGCGAGTGAGTTTCACAAGGCGGACGGCCCTCGGGTCGTCCGTTGACCCGCTCGAAGCCATGTCATTGGCGGCCTCCAGGCCGCGCGCGTTGCCAGTCCAGACGGTTCAGGGTGTTGCTCGGAACAGGTTCCGAAGCACAATCCGCTGGGCAACTGTCAACGTTTCCGACGTCAGTCCAAAGGCGGAGCCGGTATTGCGATCCCCTGCAGTCGTCATCGGGATTTTGTGTGTGGTCGGTCTCGGACCGTCTTCCGCTTCGGCGCAGTTGCCGATGGGGCCGGCGCCGGGGTCTACCGCTACGACAGATTCCGCGCGACGGCCTGCCGGTGCGGCATCCCCGGACGGCGGCCGGGTGATCTTTCGTCAGGATGCCAACGGCCATTGGCAACCGGTCCCGCTTGCGGACGTCGAGTTTGACCATTCTCCCAATCGCGGCGACGCACGTCGGCCGGGCGAACCGGAGATCCCAGACTTCTTTGTGTCGAAGCTGCAACTCGACGGGACGGCAACCGACGGCAGCATCAAGATGACGGCCGACGTGACCGTGGAGGTCGTGACACCGGATCGCTGGCTTCGCGTGCCGCTGCGTTTTGACCAGGCGCTGTTGCTCGATTACCAGCACAAAGGTTCGGGTGAGGCCGCTCCGGATGCTGCGAGGAATGCCAACGAAGGTCTGGCATGGTTTCTGTATGGCGCGGGCGAGCATCAATTGAAGCTGAGCTTGCGCGTGCCGCTCCGCAAGACGCCCGACGGAGAGCAACTCCAGATCCAACTGCCGGACTTGCGCCCGTTCTCGGGAGAACTGAATCTCCGGATTCCGTCGCGCGTCACGTTTCGCGAGGGTGTCGGGGTTCGACTGACATCGACGCGCACCGAAGGGGATTTCACGATCGGCTCGGCGGATCTGACGGGCGAACGCTGCGATTTGCGCTGGAATGTCGTCCTGCAGCCGACGGAGTCCATCACGCTGGAGCGGATGGAGATGGCACTCCAACTGAAGGACGCCAGCGCGGAACTTGCCGCGCACCAGGAGATTCGTTTCCGCAGCGGGCAGACGGACGCATTACAGGTCCGCTTGCCGTCAGGCGATTTTCAGCTGGATCCTCAAGGCGTCCGTGTGCGGGACAAAAGCGGCAACGACCGTCTGGTGCAACCCAAGCCGCTCGGCGAACAACCCGCCTGGGTCGCCATTCCATTGGAGGGCGTCGTCGGCAATGTTGTGGAACTCGACTGGCGATTCAATCACCAATCCGATCTCCCGGCTCAGGAGATTGTAATTGATGGTTTGGAAGTTGCCGGCACGCCGCAACACAACGGAACGATTACGATCGACAACGCGGGAGGGTTCCGTGTGTCGCGCGTCGAGAGCGGCGAAGTAGGGATCAAGCGGATTGACGTCAATGAGCGAGCGGCGACGGCGGCTTACGCCTTCTCGGGAGCGCAGTATCGCTTGCCGCTTCAGGTCGAACCCGTGGCGCCGTTGTTTTCGGTGACGCCCTATTACTTTCTCCTCGTCTCACCCGACCGGGTCGAACTCGAAGCGGCATTTCAAGTTCATGTGGATGAGGGCAACGTGCGGACAGTGCCGATTCACTGGCCGGAGAGTACGGGCACGCCGTGGGCCGTCGTCAATGCCTCGCTGCTGACCGCCGGCGAATTGCGGTCAACGCCCGGCAGCGCCGGTCCACGTGATCAGGCGGCGCCGCGATGGATGCTGCAATTGCCGGATCTCATCGACCGGCAGGCGGTCGTTGGTCTCTCCGCGGCTTATTTCTTCGGGTTCGACGGCACACAGGATACGACGTCCTTCTCCCTGCCGACCGTTTTGGGAGGCCGCATGCTCCCGGGGTGGGTGATCGTTTCGACCGCTGACAACGTCGAGGCGGCGACTCGCCCGCAGAGCGGCACGATGCTGACCCGCCAGGACGGCTCACTGCTGTCGACCCGCGGTCTGACGTGGCCAGAGTGGACGAATACTCAACCTCAAACCGTCTATCGCGTGACAACGAAAGAGCGTGAC
>JAHBXU010000767.1 GCA_019636315.1 Planctomycetaceae bacterium
TTTCAACTCGACGAAGTACGTGCGAAGCCTCATATGTATCTGGCGTGGGTGACGTACGACACGATCGTCGCTTATTTGATGGGAATCGATGTTGCGGCAAGCGGCGGCTTTTTGCTTGGATTCGATGAGTGGGTCAACCTGCGGTGCAATCGCGAGGGAATCGACCCTGCGACAAACCTTCCATGGAGTATAAATATTGTCCGCCTCGCGCTTCCTGGACGCGACAGTAACTATCGCAGTTCTCTGGAGAGCCCGGAGAATCAGGAATTGGTCACTGAGCGACTTTTTCGTGAACTCGATGATTTTTGGGAGCTGAGAAACCGTCGCGACGGACTTCGCTCCATCTATGTCTCTTATCAAAGATGGCTCGAAGTGCAGGAAGCGGGTGACGAACTCTGATGGCGGGTCGGGGAAGCAACGGGGCATCCGAGTGATATCACGAGTATCACTGATTGAGGTGGCCCAGGAAGCACAATCAGTGATGTCCCCTTTTCTGTTCATGATTACAAAGAGAAGAACACTGATCGTCTGTGCCGTGGCAGCTTGCTTTGTGCTCGCAATCGCTTGGCAGATAATGCACCAACGCGAGATTGCAAGTCACGACGTGCCTCGCTCGATCTTGGTCAATTATTCTGGTGCAAGGTACATGAGCACCCATAAAGAGGAAGCTGAGCAAAGGAGTGTGGAACCGACAGAACCCAAGGAGACGGAACGATGATCGGAAGCACTGACGCGTAGGGTGAAAAAACTGAGCCGGGCGGAAGTTCTTTGAGAATTCAGATTTTTGGGCGAGCCGAAGGCCGGGATCTGAGCCGGCGGCGGTTGGCCGCTGGGCCAAATTCGGATCAGGGTTGCCGATTTTCCGGCAGCCGCGCGCGGAGCGAACGCGGAAGTCACTAGACGATGCGAGACCTTCGCCTCAAGCCGCGGCGCGGTAGTAGTACTTGAGCAACCCGCCCAGCCACTCACGGGAGGCAACCCGGTCGCGCCCAAGGTGGTCGAGTTCGGCTATAAGAAAGAAAAGGAAGAAAGAAAAGGGGACATCACTGATTGTTTTGAAGAAAGAAAAGGGGACATCACTGATTGTTTTGACCGGAAGGTGCGAGGCGGGTAGATTGCGTGCATGCCCCGCACTGCCCGAGCCATCGAAGCCGGTTTGATTTATCACGTGCTCAATCGTGGGAACGGCCGCATGCGGTTGTTTCATAAACCCGAGGACTACGCCGCTTTCGAGCGCGTGCTCGCTCAGGGGCTGGAGCGGTATCCCGTCGATCTGCTGACCTACTGCATCATGCCGAACCACTGGCACCTGGTCGTGCGGCCGCGGACGGATGACTCGCTGGGACGCTGGCTGGGCTGGGTCGGCGTGACTCACGTGCGGCGGCACCACGAGCACTATCATCGCCGCGGCGGGGGGCACTTGTATCAAGGCCGATTCAAAAGCTTCCCGGTCGAGAGCGACGAGCATTTTCTCACGCTGTGCCGATACGTCGAAGCCAACCCCCGCCGCGCGAAACTGGTCCCGCGTGCGGAGTCCTGGCAATGGTGCGGGCTATGGCGAAGGTCCCAGCGGGCGACGGAGCTGCCGCTGTCGGCGTGGCCTGTGCGTCGGCCGACGGACTGGAGGGAGCGTGTCAATCGGGCTTTGCCCAGCGAGACGGTTTCGGCCTTGCGCGAATGCGTTCGGCGGGGCCGTCCGTGGGGCGACGCCGAGTGGGTGCAGCAAACGGCTGAGCGGCTCGGGCTGGGCTTCACCTTGCGCGGCCCAGGTCGCCCTCGGAAGCAAAATCAGTGATGTCCCCTTTTCTTTCCCGTGCTCTACTAACCCAGTAAAGTCGCGATATAGGCTTCGCGAAAGGAAGGTCATTGATGATATTCGGATATGCGAGCAGTATTGCAGGAGAGCATGGACTCCTACAGATGAAGGAAGTGACAATTTCGGTCCGGCCGGAGACGCTTCGACAAATAGCCAGATTCTTTGAGGAAACTGCGAATGAACTCGATGGTGCAGTGTCGGAATCATGGCATAGACATTGTGATGACGATCTTAGCAGAGCAATAGGATGTGAAATTATTGTGGGGAATTGCAAGCCTCGAACGTTTAGACGAAGAAACTAATGGTCAGCGGCGCAAGTTACCTCTTTGTACCGAACTCTAGTAAGCCCGAGCGAATCATGAAGGATCGACATCCGCGTTCACGGACTACCAGGACGGCCCCGCGTGCGAGCCGTGCCCGAGCCAATCGCTTTCACCTCGAGCCGCTCGAAGACCGCCTCCTGCTGGCCGCCGTGACCTACGTCAACGACAACTGGACGTTCGTCTCCGGCTATGGCCCCACACTCGAAGAAGGCGACCTGGTCCGCAGCAACCTCGACGCTGGCACGGTCATCCAGGCCGAATACGGCTTCGACGCCTTCGGTACCGTCGCCGGCCTCAGCCTCTCCCAATTCGCAACCATCCACAGCGCAATCGAGAACACTGAGACATCGAGCACGACCCCGGGCGTCGTCAATCTGCTGCCAGGGACTTACCGCGAATCCGACATCGTCATCGACAAAACGATGACCATCCGAGGCCGCGAGCTGAGCGGCGTGCGAACCTCGGTGATTGTGCCCGAGGTGACCTCGGTCCGCTTGTGATCCGGCACGTCCTTCGTTGAGCGGTTGTGCCGCCGTGATCCACCCACTTACAGCCGCCGCTACGGCGCCTGTGTGCGCCCATCGCGTCCGAAGTCGTTTCTCCACAACGCGCTCGCCGAATCGCGCGCCACATGGCTGCAAATCCTTCTTGAAATGTGGCCAGGCATTCGGCTAACGTGCGCTGTGGAGCGTTCTCTCACGAGTAGCGAGAGCAGGAAAG
>JAHBXU010000768.1 GCA_019636315.1 Planctomycetaceae bacterium
CCATCCGGTCGCATTGGTGACCGCGCTTGACGACGAGCATGGCGAGGAAGCCCCCACGGTACTCGTGATTCAGGATCTGCTTGTGCACAAAGGGCAGGCGGTGACGGCCGGCGAGACGCTCTGTACGGTCGCAGACTATGCGGAGCTGTTCATCGAGGGAAACGCGTTTGAGCGCGATGCGGATGCGATCGCCCGGGCTGTGCTTCACGGCTGGCACGTGTCGGCCGTGTTCGAACGTTCGCAGGGTGTCGAAGAAGTCACCGGATTGGAATTTGCCTTCGTCGCCAATGAAATCGACGCCAACTCGCGCACATTGTCGTTCTTCGTAAAGCTTCCCAACGAGATCGTCCGCGACGCAAAAAACGCCCAGCAGCAGCGGTTCATCACCTGGCGATACCGGACAGGACAACGGTTGCAACTCCGTATCCCGGTCGAGGAATGGGAGAACCAGATTGTCCTGCCGGTCGACGCGGTCGCGCGGGAAGGGGCCGACTACTTCGTCTTTCTGGAGAACGGCAACCACTTCGACCGTGTTCCGGTGCACGTCAAGTTTCGCGATCAATCGCACGTCGTCATCGCCAACGACGGCTCGATGTTCCCCGGGGACGTCGTCGCGCGACGCAGCGCCCACCAGATGCAACTGGCCCTCAAAAACAAGTCCGGCGGCGGCATCGACCCCCATGCCGGGCATAACCATTGAGCGAGGGTGAAGACTTGAACATTCAGATTATGGTCGATGGTGAGTCGTGCGATTGGCGTGAAAGAATTTGCGAACCTCTCAAGCTCCACCAGTGTTTGTGAACTCTGTCGTGAGGCAAAAACGAATGGCACTTCGATTCGAACATGTGTCGGTCGGCTGGAAGGCCGTCGAGTTTTCTCAACACGTCTGTCGCATGGCGCGCTCATTTCCGATGGATGCCCCGTTGGGCCTGACGAGTCAACTCCGTCGTACCGCAGTTTCGACCTCTTCAATCATCGCCACGAGCAACAGACGTTCCTCCATTGCTGACGTGGAGGCGCTCGTTGCGCTTGCCGATATGCCCGTGGCGGCGGTTGCTTCGCAAGCCCCTGGCTCCATCGACAATCGCTTGTTTCTCCGGAGTCACCCCAGAAGAGGCTTGAAGCTGCCACTGAACTCGCATGCATGCTCCGCGGATTGCGACCTCGCTTGAGGTCGCCCGCAGCATCGTCGCTCGGAATTCTCCACTCTCGTCTCTCAACACGTCCCCATGCTCAACGCCGTCATCCGGTTTTCCTTGCAGCAACGATTGCTGGTCCTGGCTGCGGCCCTCCTCGTGACGGGGATCGGGACCTGGCAGGCGTTACACATGCCGATTGACGTCTTTCCGGATCTCAACCGGCCGCGCGTGGTCGTGATGACGGAAGCCCCCGGCCTGGCGCCCGAAGAAGTCGAAACACTGGTGACGTTTCCGATCGAAACGGCCCTCAACGGCGCCAGCGGCGTTCAGGCCGTCAGGAGTTCGTCAAGCATCGGCATCTCCATCATCTATGTCGAGTTCGATTGGGGTACGGACATCTACACCGATCGGCAGATCGTCGCAGAGCGACTGCAACTCGTTCAGGACCGGATGCCCGAGGGGGTCAAGCCGACGCTCGCCCCGATCTCCTCCGTGATGGGGCAAATTCTGACGCTCGCAATGTGGAGCGAGGGAACTGACGCATCGACAGGAGCATCGACGGCACCCATCGAGCTGCGCACTCTGGCTGACTGGGTCGTGCGGCAACGACTGCTCACGGTTCCCGGCGTGTCGCAGGTCTTCAATATGGGCGGTGGACGCATGCAGTTTCAGGTTCTCGTTGACCCGGACGCGCTCCTCCGCTACGGCGTGACGCTGCACGATGTCAAACAGGCCCTGATCAACTCGAATGAGAATGCCACCGGGGGTTATCTCGATCAGCAGGGGCCTTACGAACTACTCGTCCGTGCGTTAGGCCGCATTCAAACCATCGACGACCTGGAGAAAGTCGTCGTCACCATCCGGAACAACCGGCCCGTCTCATTGGCCCAGATCGCCCGTGTCGAACAAGGCCCACAAGTGAAGCGCGGAGACAGTGCAGCATTCGTTCGTTCGGAGAGCGGCGAGTGGAGCGGCGGGACCGCCGTCGTTCTGACCATTAACAAGCAACCGGGAGCGGACACCCGAACCGTCACGAACAATGTCCTTCAGGCGATTGAGGAACTGCGGGCGACGCTTCCAGGAGATATTCGTATTGCCCCTGTTTACTCATTGAAGGCATTCATCGACCGGGCCATTGAGAACGTCCTGGAGGCCCTGCGCGACGGCGCCATTCTGGTGACCATCATTCTCTTCCTCTTTCTGATGAATGTACGGACAACATTCATCACGCTCACGGCAATCCCGTTATCACTCGTCATGACGGCCATTGTGTTTTCCATCACCGGGATGTCGATCAACACGATGACGCTCGGCGGTCTGGCGGTCGCCATCGGAGAACTCGTGGACGACGCGATCGTCGACGTCGAGAATATCTTCCGTCGATTGAAGGAGAATCGGGCCCGAGGGAACCCGCTTCCGTCTCTGCTGGTCGTCTTCCGGGCGAGTGTGGAAATCCGCAACTCGATCGTCTTTGGCACGATGATCGTCATCCTCGTGTTTCTCCCCTTGTTCGCACTTTCGGGAATGGAAGGGCGGCTGTTCACACCGCTCGGCATTGCGTACATCGTCTCCATTCTCTCATCGCTGGTCGTCTCATTGACGGTCACACCGGTTCTCTCGTACTGGCTTCTCGGCGGCACCAGCACGGACGCTCGACAGGACCGATCACACGAGACGGAACGGGATGGCCTGGTACTACGCGGCGTGAAATGGATCGGC
>JAHBXU010000769.1 GCA_019636315.1 Planctomycetaceae bacterium
CTCCAGCACAAGTGCCGCCTGCCAGTTGCGGCCATCGTCGCTGACAGCCACATTCAGCAAAGCGCGGCTCTGCGGGTCACCAGACCCACGGCGGGTGTGGTTATACACCAGCAGATGCCGCCCATCTTTCAGCGTCACTGCATCCGTGCCCGAATTGGGGTTGGGCAACGACGTGGCCACCACATCGCTCCACGATCGCCCACCGTCCTCCGACCAACTCGTGACGATGTTCCCCTCACGCGAACGGCAGAGCACCTGCAGTTTTCCATCCTGATGGATCAAAATGGACGGTTGAATGGCGTTGAACGTCTTGCCGTCGTTGATCGGGCCGATTCGCTCCCATGTTCTGCCATTGTCCGTCGTGACCTCGAAGTGCACGCGCCAACCGTCGTACTCGGTGCTGGAAGGACAAAGCAACCGTCCGTCGGAGAGGAACTCGCCTTTGTTCTTCACCGGGCCGTCGATCTGTTCCGGAAGTCGTCGCGGGAATGACCAGGTGACGCCGCCATCGGTTGATTCCGTCAGCATGCCCCACCACGCCCGTGGGCTCGGTCCCACTTTATAGAACAGCAGCAGCGGTCCATTGGGGACCTGATTGAGCACAGGATTCCAACAGGGATAGCGGAGAGTCGTATGCTGCACACCGTTGGCGACCTCGACGGGCGGCGTCCACTCTCCGTTGACGTGCCGCGCAACCCAGATGCCGACATCGGGATGATTTTCGTGCGTCCCACCGAACCAAGCGGCCACGAGGCCAGTCGGCGTCTCGGCGATCGTCGTCGCATGACACTGGGGAAACGGCGCCTCGGTATAGATGAACTCGCTGCCGACGATTCCCTCAGCGCCCGGAGCGTCAGCGACCGCTGCCGCAGTGAATTGGATATCGCCCCCGTAACCCCTCCCTGACGGCCGGGGCTCCGATTGCGCCAGGACAGCACGGGGATTTCGCTTGTAGTAGAAGTAGCCGTCTTCCGCGCCGACGAGCAGATCGGGAATGCCGTTCTGGTCCCAGTCGACAACCGTCGGAGATGTGTCATGCCCGGCGAGGACCCGCTCGTCGAGCGGCCCCATGTCAGCAAACCAGGTGAAGCCTTCGTCATCGGTCCGCACGTTCCGCAACCAGTTGGCATTCACGCTATTAACCAGCAGATCAACGCGGCCATCGCCGTCCCAGTCCGCGAAGCACATCTTCCGCCGCCCGCTCTTGCCGGCCCAACCGGCGTTGAGGCGGAGCAAGTCATCTGTTTTGTCGCCCACTTTCTGGTGCCTCCCGTCGAACTCGCACGGACCTTCGATCTTGAAGACACGCTGCGGCGGCAGGAGCACCAACTCATCTCCCTGCTTCGCGCGTTCGTAGAAGGCGAGATACCCCTCATGATCGAGCATCACGAGGTCGGTCAGCCCATCTCCGTTCCAGTCGAGGGCATTTGGCGTCGTGCGCCATTGGGTTGCAAGCTCATTGGGGCGAGGCTTCCACCAAGTCCATGCCGGCTTGGACGGATCGGATTCCCAAGCAACTGTCACCGGCTCTGGGACCAGCACTCCGTTGTGACTTCCCTGAGATACATCTCGAATCACTCGATAAGCGGCAACCTTCCCCCAAATGTCATTGACAACAACCTCAGACTCGCCGCTGTTGTTCCAATCTGCAACAGAGAGAGTGGTGTATCCCCACTTCGCTTCGCACGGTCCTTGAATTGAGCCCTTCGCCCCCGCCTCGTGTCGTAAATCACCAACAAAGGAACCGGCCGGAAAAAGTAATCGGCGAGGCGACGCCCACTTCGGCGTGGTTCCACCGCCCAGGTTCTCGATGAACCCGATGTATCCCGCCGTGTTGCCGCAGATCAGGTCCTCGTCGCCGTCGCCGTCCCAGTCGACGCCGACAGGGGTGACGAGTGCACCGAACTTCACGTCAGCCGCTTCCTGTTGAAAATAGATCGGCTGAGCGTAGACCGGAGCACCGTCTTGAACGATTCCCGTATGTTCGATGAACGCCACGCGGCCGTCCTCATCGCCGCAGATGAGATCCTGGTCGCCGTCGCCGTCCCAGTCGATGGCGACGGGCATAATCATCTGCAGGTCCATGCGGACTTCTCGGCCCGTCGCATCCTTGATCCGCACTCCCGGGGCATACCGCGGCTCGGTGCGCGTGCCGACGTTCTGGAAGTACGTGAAGCCATCGAGGAACTCACCGCAGAGCAGATCGAGATCGCCATCGCCGTCGAAATCGGCGAAGTTGGGGGAGGGCATGCCATAGACGTCGACCGGAGCGCCGTCCATTGTCGCGAGTTTGACGGGCTCGCGAAACGAGGACTCATCGATCCGTTCGACCAGATAGACGAAGCCGTGGAGCGGACCGTTCTTCCAGTTGCCGGTTTCATCCCAGGCGTCGTCCCAGCCGTAGTCGTCCCACACACCGAGGCCGACGATCACGTCCAGATCGCCATCACCATCGAAGTCCACGTACTTCCATTGATTGGCCCGCGTCCGCTGGTATTGAGCATCGATCTTCGCCGGGAGGCCGAGACTCACTTTGTCGTCCCAGATCTTCTCCCGAAAATTGCGGTACTCGACCCCGGGGGCCAGCAATCGAACGTCGCCGTCGACATAGGAAACCTGAATATTGCCCACCGCCGGACCGAGCCGCACCGCCGGTTTCAAAACGGGCAATGTGTGTTGAGTGTCCCGTGTGGAGGGTCCCGTGCTGCCGTTCGCACTGGACTTTGCACTCTCGACTCTCGACGTCCCTGGATTCTCAAAGAAATAGACGCCGTTATGCGGCTTGTCCGGGCAAGAGACGACGAGATCGAGGTCTCCGTCGCCATCAAAGTCCATTGGTAGCGGCCAGCACCAGAG
>JAHBXU010000077.1 GCA_019636315.1 Planctomycetaceae bacterium
GCGCCGACGACGACCGCCTCGTATCTTGTCGGACGCTGCTTAAGTTAATCGTCTGGATCTTCGCAGGCGGCTTCCATTTTCTGAATTTCGTCCCGCAACTGGGCCGCTTCTTCATACGACTCCGACTCGACCGCCGTCCGCAACCTGTTGCGCAACTTGATCAGATCGTACTGCTTCCGACTGGCCTCCGGGGCCCGCTTGGGCAGCTTGCCGGTGTGCTGCGTCTCGCCGTGAATGTTTTCCAGCAGTGGGATCAGTTCCTTCTCAAACGCCAGATAACACTGAGGACACCCCAGACGTCCCTGGCTGCGAAACTCCTTGAACGTGATTCCGCAACTGGGGCAGATCGACTGGTCAACGTCCTCCAGGTCTTCGATGGAGTTCTCGAGGTGCTGTTGAAACAAGTCTTCCGGCTCCTCCGGCGCCTGCCCCACGTCCACGTTGCTCAGGTAGTCCTGAGCGCACTTCTCGCAGAGGTGCAACGCATGCACGTCCCCCTCTTTGAGTTCGGTGATGTGCAGCGTGGCTGGCTTCGAGCAACGGGAGCATTTTCTCATCAAACACCACCTGCAGAGGGAGAGGAGTCGCCCGCGTCCACTTTGCCGCGGCTGGGCCATCCCATGATTCGGCCATTGGGAATCGGCATCTCGTCGCAACGGCGCGGAAATGCGACCGTCCTCATCCGATCTGTTCCCTCAAAAGTCATGAACCGAACCGCTCCTGGTCCTTGCAGCACCCCTCGCGGTTCGTATTCTATGGCGGGCCCGAACCATGTCAACTAGGCTGTGTCTTCGAGTGTGCGCCGTAAGCACAATCGAAGCCATTGGATAGGTCGCGAGCCTCATTTGAATTCCCCATGATCCCGATCCCTGACCTTGCGACTGTCCGACAGCTGGCCTCGGGGGTCCGATTCGTTCCCATCTATCGGCAGATTCTCAGCGACACGCTGACTCCGGTCTCCGCCTTCCACAAGCTCGAAGACGATGCACAGGCTTTCCTGTTTGAAAGCGTCGTCGGCGGCGAGCGGGTTGGCCGGTACAGCTTTCTGGGATCAAGTCCGTTTCTGTGGCTCGAAGCCTACGGCAACGAATTCCGAGTCACCGTGGATGGTCAGACGTCACGCCAAACCGTGGCCGACCCGCTTCAGGAGCTTCAGGCCCTGCTCGACGCGCATCGTGCCGTGCACCTCCCGGCGCTCCCTCGCTTCTGCGGTGGGGCCGTCGGCTACGCCGGGTATGACGTCGTCCGCTACAGCGAGCGTCTCCCCAACGCCCCGCTCGACGACCGGCACTTGCCGGACCTCGCCTTCGGTCTTTACGACCTGATGGTGATCTTTGACCACATTCGCAAGGTGGTGCTCGTTGTCGCGCACGTTCGGACCGATACGGGCGATCTCGAAACGGAATACGAAAGTGCCTGTCAACGGATCGACAAGCTTTGTGATCGTCTCCATGCTCCGGAGCCCGAATTGTCGCCGCGCGACATCCGGCTCGACCGCGAACCACGGCTCAACTGGACGTCGGATTGGACAGCCGCGGAATTTGAGGCGGCGGTGGAACGCTGTCAGGAGTACATTCGGGCCGGCGACATTTTCCAGGTCGTGCTCAGTCAGCGGCTCAAGGTCGAAACAACCGCCCGGCCGTTCGACATTTATCGGGCGCTCCGCGTCGTGAACCCGAGCCCGTTCATGTTTCTCCTGCGATCGCCGACGGTTACGCTCGTCGGCAGTTCCCCTGAGATCATGGTCCGCGTGGAAGACGGACTCACCACCATTCGCCCACTCGCCGGCACGCGCAAACGCGGCGCCACCGATGCCGAGGACGAAGCCCTCGCGGCAGAGCTTCTCGCCGACCCCAAAGAACGGGCCGAGCACGTGATGCTGATCGATCTGGCCCGCAACGACATCGGCCGCGTATCCGAATTCGGATCCGTCCAGCTCAGCGATGTGATGGTTGTCGAACGGTACAGTCATGTGATGCATATCACGTCCAATGTGACCGGCCGGCTGCGGGAAGGTGTCACCGCATTGGATGCGCTTCGGGCCGGCCTGCCCGCGGGAACCGTGTCCGGCGCCCCCAAGGTGCGGGCCATGGAGATCATCGACGAGTTGGAGCGTCATCGGCGCGGCCCATACGCCGGTGCGGTCGGCTACATCGATTTCACGGGCAATATGGATACGTGCATTGCCCTGCGAACGCTCGTCATGCAGGGGCAAAGGGTCTATATCCAGGCCGGCGCCGGAATCGTCGCCGACAGCGTTCCTGCCTCCGAGTATCAAGAGACGCTCAACAAAGCACAGGGACTACTGAAGGCGATCGACATCGCTCAGCATCAAATCTCCGACCGGCCCGCCTCCTGAGGCGATCGCGTCGGCACGCCAGCGAATCTTGGTTCCAGTCAAGAGCGATCACCCGTCCGGCCAGCGGATCAGTCGGCGTCAGCGCAGGAGGACTGCAGCAACACAATGCTCTGTAATGAGTTCCGACGGGCTGCCTCCCGATGGAAACGGGTCTATCTTCGGCAGGAACTGCCTGTTAGAATCCCCGCCCCGTCGTCGGTCGAGGTTCCACCAGCGGGATTTCGTTCGAGGCAGATCCGCGGCGGAAACCCTACTCGGCGGGTCGCGAGGCGGTTATGGAATGCAAACTTCGCGCTCTGCTGCTGACCAGCGGCCTGCTGTGCTGCTCCGGTTGCTTTCAACCGTGGAGCCTGCGTCTTCCGACCTGCTGGACGCACACGCCGGAAGTCGAGCGTATGGAATCTCAATACCACGATCCGTTTCCGGATAGTCAGGTCGGACCCGATACCGGAACGCGCCCGCTCTTCTACGACCAGCAGCGACCGTTGCCGGTCCGAATTCGCGAGCGATACGACGGGACGCGCATCCGCGGTCAGGGCGGAGCATTCGTCCCGCCGCCGGTCGGCACCTCTCCCGGAAGCCAGTATCCCCAGATCGTTCCCTATTGAGACCGGCCGACCTAAACTGAAAGAGACCCGGGGATCGTCATGTCCTTGGAATTCGGTCGTCGGTCAGTCGAATCATTGCGGGCGATTGAGCGGCAGGGCGTGACGGTGCGATCCGGGTTGCCATGCGGGTATGGACTTTCGCCGATCATGCTCACCCGCCTTGCTGCGTGAGAGCATGGCACGCACGACGTCATATCGTGATGAGACGGCCCCGGTAACTGACGTTCTCTCGCCGTGATCACATGGGGCACACATGCGGCAGTTCGTATGGAATGTTCTGCTGGTGCTGATTCTGGCGGACATGGTGTCTGCGGATGAGGCGCTGCCGCAACCCGGCGGTGCGTCCGGTTCGCGCGACAGCCGCACGCTGATCACGCCTCCCACACAAGCGGCAATTGATGCAGGGCTCGCCTGGCTCGCCAGTCAGCAGCATGCGGACGGTTCGTTCGGTTCCGTCTTCGCCTATCAGCAGAACGTCGCGGTGGCCGGATTGTGCGGCATGAGTTTTCTCGCGTCGGGGAGTACTCCCGGTCGCGGGCCGTATGGAGAGACCGTGTCTCGTACGATGGACTACGTCATCTCCTGTGCACAGCCGAACGGATTTCTGAGTGAGCCCCAGGCCGAGGAGCGATATCACGGACCAATGTACGGGCACGGGTTCGCAACTCTGTTCCTGGCGGAAGCCTACGGAATGAGCCCCCGCGAGGATGTGGACGAGGTCCTCCGCCGTGCTGTCCGATTGATTATCGACTCGCAAAACGAGCAGGGAGGCTGGCGTTACAACCCACGACCGGAGGTCGCCGATATCTCGGTCACCGTCTGTCAGGTCATGGCGTTGCGTGCGGCGCGCAATTGCGGCATCTCGGTTCCGAAAGAAACGATCGACCGGAGCGTCGACTACATCCGTCGCAGCCAGAATAACGACGGAGGCTTCAAGTACCAGTTGCTCCGCAGTGCAGAAAGCCAGTTCCCCCGATCCGCCGCAGCTTTGGTCGCACTGTATACGTCGGGGATCCACGAGGGGGACGTCATCGATCGCGGCCTGCAGTACATGATCCAGTTCCGTCCGTCTGGCCTGCGAGGCCACGGTTCGCAACACTTCCATTACGGCCACTACTACGCCGTTCAGGCAGCCTGGCATGCCGGTGGCGATTACTGGCAGGGATGGTATCCGGCCGTTCGGGATGATCTCCTGGCCAGCCAAAGTCCGCGGGGATTCTGGCCCAATACGTGGATTGGCGCGGAATACGGCACCGCCATGTCGCTTCTCGTGCTGCAAACACCCAACAATCTGCTGCCCATCTTTGAACGCTAATGGGTCGTCGTCGTCACATGGCTTACAGGCGACAGACGCTCCGACTTCCGGATGGCCCTTGACGAGCCCATGCTTCGCGAATCCCCAAGCCGACGGCTTTGCGGTCGAGCAATAGGGTTGACGCTTTGAATGCCCGAAGGATCACAATTGAAGGGGCGAATTGCCGTCGTCCGACGGCAAAGCCGTCGGCTTGGGAATCGACGAACGGCAAGGCCACGCTCGCCAAGGTCACTCTGCGATGGGGCGGCGCATCCGACGATGGTCCATGAGCATCGTTCCAATACTCGTATCGTTCTCACACGACTCTCACACGACGTTGCCCGCACTCAGAATCCGTTCGCACAGAATCGGCAAAAGACGTAGACTGGGGTGGCAACTGGTCCGCTTCACCCTTGTCTGGGAGTCCTGCTGTGCCGGATATGAGTTCTGTAAAGAGCCACGCGGTCGTATTGGCGTCGCTGGCCCTCTTGCAGTTGACGGCATCGGTTGTGCCGGTCCCTGCCACGGAACCGCGCGTGCGGTCGTTCCCGACGGCCGGGTTGCTGCCGAAGGAAGAGACCGGGGCCGCGCGATTCCTGGAACAGCATCCGGAGTATGACGGTCGGGGCGTCGTCGTGGCCATCTTCGACACGGGGGTCGATCCGGGAGCCGCGGGGCTCGCACAGACGTCAGACGGGCGACCCAAGTTTGTCGATCTGATCGATGCCACGGGCGACGGTGATGTGGTCATGAGCGACGCCAAACCGCCTGAGGACGGCCAGCTCGAGGGACTCACCGGTCGCCAGCTGACGATCCCGTCCGAATGGAGGAACCCCTCGGGAAACTACCGGCTCGGAATCAAGCGGGCCTATGACCTGTTTCCTCCGGAACTGATCGAGCGGCTTGACGACGAAGAGAGTGCTCCCTGGGACGTGCGGCAGCGCGGGCGCGAAGCCGACCTGCGGCGGCAGATACACGACTGGGACGACACACATCCCGAGCCATCGTCACAGGACCGCCTGCAACGGGACGAACTCCAGGCGCGGCTCGATGTGCTCATTGCGGCCCAGGAGGATTTTGAGAATCCCGGACCGGTTTACGACTGCGTGCTGTTTCATGACGGAGAGGTCTGGCGCGCCGTCATTGATACCGACGAGGACGGAGATCTGTCGGACGAGCAATTGCTCACGGACTTTCATCGCGAGCGACAGTTCGCATCGTTCGGCGACCAAACCCAGCTCAACTTTTCCGTCAGCATCTATGACGACGGAGATCTGCTGTCGATTGTAATTCCATCCGGAAGTCACGGCACGCACGTCGCCGGCATTGTCGCCGCCTACGAACCGGATCACCCGGAGCGCAACGGGATTGCCCCCGGCGCGCAGCTCGTCTCGGTCAAGATCGGGGACAACCGCATCGAAGGGATGGAAGCGGGCCGCGCACTGGTCCGCGGGCTGCGGGCCGCCGTGGATCGCCATTGCGATCTGATCAACATGAGTTACGGTGAGCCGACGAGTACGCCGAATCGTGGTCGATTGACCGAGTTGTTCTCAGACGTGGTGCGTGAACATGGCATGATCTTCGTCTCCAGTGCGGGGAACGAGGGCCCGGCGCTCTCGACAGTTGGCGCCCCCGGCGGCACAACCGAAGCACTTCTGGGCATCGGCGCCTATGTCAGCCCGGCGATGATGTCGCCGCAATACGGGCTGCTGGAAACGCTGGACGGCATGCCGTACACATGGAGTTCCCGCGGTCCGACGACCGACGGCGCATCGGGAGTCGATCTGATTGCTCCAGGCGGCGCCTTCTCACCCGTCCCCAACTACGAACTGCGCCGCAGTATGCAGGCGAACGGCACGTCCATGTCGTCGCCCAACGCGTGCGGAAACATCGCTCTGCTGCTGTCGGGTTTGAAGGCCGCGAAGATCGAATTCACTCCAGCACTCATTCGCCGGGCGTTGGAGAACACCGCGAGTCGCCTGCCCGGCGTGGAATATCTCGCCCAGGGGGCCGGTTTGATTCAGACAGACCGTGCCTGGGAATGGTTGCAGCAGGAGGATCGTCGGCCGGCAGAGTCCCTGACCTACTCGATCGAGGTTGGTCCGGACGCACGGCGAGGCGTATTGCTTCGCGAGCCGCTCGAGACGCAGCGGCCATTGGCGATCACTGTGGAAGTTCAACCGCAGTTCTCGGAGAAGGCGCCCAAACGGCCGCGAGTCGACCTGGAAATTCCCGTCACGCTGGAGGCAACCGCCGACTGGGTGCAGGCCAGCGAGTCGGTGTTGCTGACAAGTGCCGGCGAAAGCTTTCGTTTGCGGGTCGATCCGCGAAACCTGGACCACGGGCTGCACACGGCCGAAGTCCGTGGTTATCTCGCCGGGCATGAAGGCCGCGGTCCGCTGTTCCGCGTCCCTGTCACGGTCATCAAGCCACGCACCATAGCGCCGCAACGGGGAGAACTGTTACGTGCACGAACTCCTGAGCAGCGGCTTGAAGCGCTCCGGACGTTGCGTGGCGACGTGGCCTCGGGACGCCGCACCAACGAGATGGAAGAAACGCTCTCGCTTCGGCCGGGACAGATTGAACGTCGGTTCCTCATCGTCCCTGAAGGCGCCACATGGCTCGATCTGCATTTTGATCTCGAAGAAGCGGAGACCGCGCGTTCGTTCACCGTGCACACGGTTCAGACGCTGGCCGGGCACAGCTATGAAGACGGCCAGGTTCAGGACTATCTCAATATGCAACAGGGGAGTCGGACGGTGCGCAGCGTTCCCGTCGTCGGGGGATGCACCCTTGAACTCTGTGTCGCCCAATACTGGTCGAATCTGGGAACGTCCCGGCTGAAGATGCTCCTCGAGTTCCGCGGCCTCACCCCGGACGATCGTGATCTGACGTTGCCGTCCGACGGTTCGCCGCTGGAAGTGGCTGTCACGTCATCCGTCCGCCGCGAACGTTGCGAACCTGCGGCGACACTCACTACGCGTCGTCGTCTTTTCCGTCCAGCGTCCGTGAAAAAAGAGTCGCTCCTGTCGAGTCGCGACCGGCAGTTGGACGGCGGCCCCACGCACCGGCTCATTCTCACGTATGAGTTCACTCAACCTTCAGATAGCCCGGTGTCGATTCGCATCCCCGAGTTGGAGGGGCTGCTTTACGATGCTCCCGTCGAATCGCATCAGTGGATGCTGTTCGATGCCAACCGGGCGCTCGTGGCCACCGACGACATGTACCCCGACTCGATCGAACTGACAGAAGGCGACTATACGCTTCGACTGGAGTTGAGACATGCGGACGCGGGTGTGTTGGAAACGTTCGAAGCGGTTCCCCTGGCCGTCGATTGGGAGCACGCGTTTTCACTCAAGCTCAAGGCCTATGCTTCACGCGCCGATGCGGCCGCGTGGGACACGGAATTTGAGTCCCGCTGGCTCGATCCGGGACAACGAGCCTCGATATTCCTCACCGGTCCTGATGCGGACGACCTTCCCGACGATGCAGAACCCGGCGATCTGCTCATTGGAACAGTGACGTTTGTGAACAGCCCCGCCGGCGTCTCGGGCGCGCGCGCCCGCCCGGAGGGTTACCCGGTCCGGTTCGTCGTACCGCCACTCCCCGAAGACAGCGACGATCCCGCCCCGACAGAAAAAACTCCCGAGAAACCACTGGCTGCTCGACTGCAGCAGCAGCGCATTGACCTGCTCGTCAAGCAACTGGGAGAACTTGACTGGTCCGATGATGCCGCCCTCTTTAATGAACTTGCCGCGGACATTCTGAAGCAGGATGCGGACGCCCAGCGACGAGTTCTCGTCGCCAAGCTGCATCTCATCGACAACGACGATCGCGAAGAACGGTTGTCAGAAGTCATCGCCGCAGCGGATGAAGTGATTGACACGATTTCGACATCGCAAATGGCGCGGCAACTGGTCCGACGGCCCGACCCCGAGCGCCCCAATACCGCGCGGCAGCGCAAAGACGCGGAAGCTCTGCGAGACATCCTGGTTGACGCGCTCTATCGGAAGGCGCGGGCCGTTGCGTTTCAGGAATTGCCCGAGGTGGTCGAGAAGCATCCGATCGAAGATCAGGCCGCGCTCGACCGCGAATTTGAACAAACCTTCCGACAACTGGTTCTGTGGGCCGACACGACCAGCGAGAAACACTACCTGTTGCAGATCCGCCGCGAGCAACGGCGCGAACGCTACGGAACGGCGCTCAAACTGTTGAACCAGCACATCGACGGGGCCTCACCTGCCGATCGCCAGCAGATGGAGAAACGCCGCGACCTGTACGAGAAGCTCGGCTGGGAGGACTGGTACGAATACGAACAGCGATGGCTGTTGATCCAGTTCCCCGACGAATGGCAGCCGTTCTAGCATCAATGCGGCAGCGACTGCTCTGGAACCGCTCCGATCGTTCCCTGTCGGATTTGGTCGACGGCGTCCACGTTGCTCACGCTCGCCGCGTGCGTGGGATCGATCGTCGTTTCACGGTATGATGGCCGCACGTCGTTCCTGTTATCTGCTCCTCAAGTGTCGAGTGAATCATGAAACGCGGCCTGGCGCGACTGTTGACGATGATGTTCCTGAGTCTGGTTCCGGGCCTGGGAGGGGGTCTCACGATGGCAGAAGACGTCCTGCTCTTCGCGTCGGCATTTGCGCCCGGCGAGGAAGGGGCCATTCAAGCGTTTCACCTCGACGTCGATATGGGACGCCTGCAGCCATTGCACAGGACGACGGATGTCGAGCATCCCTTCTTTATGGCGATTTCCCCCAACGGCAAGTTCCTCTATTCGATCCATGCCGCGGGTCAGTTTGGCGGACAGGCGAACGAGCAGGTGGCCGCCTATCGGATTGACGATTCGGCCGGTCACCTGACGTTACTGAATCGCCAATCGGCATTGGGAACGGCGGCTTGCTATCTGGATGTCGATGCGACGGGACGCTCCGTCGTGGTCGCCAACTATTCGACGGGCAATGTGGCGTCGTTTCCTGTGAACGAGGACGGCTCGCTGGGTGAAGCGGCGTCGTTCATCCAACACACGGGTTCCAGCGTTGACACCTCACGGCAGGAAGGGCCGCACGCGCACTGCTTCGTCATCAGCCCGGACAACCGCCTTGCCCTGTCTGCCGACCTGGGGCTCGATCAGGTGCTCATTTATCAACTGGATTCCGCCAAGGCGACGCTCTCGCCGCACGATCAGCCTTTCGTCCGTACGCCCCCCGGCGCCGGACCGCGGCACCTGACGTTCCATCCGAACGGACGGCACGTCTACGTCATCAACGAGATGGCCAACAGCGTGACGGCGTTCGACTTCGTACCGGAATCCGGCATGCTCATCGAACGTGAGACAATCTCAACCGTGCCGGAGGGCTTCGACGGGACGAGCTATTGCGCGGACTTGAAGATTACACCCGATGGACGATTTTTGTACGGAACGAATCGTGGCCACGACAGCATTGCCGCCTATGAGATCGACAAGAATGGCCGGCTGGCGCTGCTGGAGATCGTCCCCAGTTTGGGGAAAGGCCCGCAAAACCTGGCGATCGCCCCCGGTGGCAAGTGGTTGCTCTGTGCCAACATGCCGGGGGACAACATCGCCGTCTTCGGCATCGATCCGGCGACAGGCGGCTTGACTCCCACCCCGGCGACCTCGCCGCTGAAGAGTCCGTCTTGCATCCTGTTTCCGTGAGTGGATGTGGACTTCTCAAGTCATCACAGGGCAGGATTCGTCGTTCCCGGTCGCCGCGGAATTCGGTCAGACCTCAAACGTCTCGCCCCACTGCGGGATGTGGACTTCCTCGTCGCAGTAATCTCGAAGGAGCGCGGCAAGGGATGCGGCCGCGTCCGGTTCACCGTGGACGAGAAACGCTGTGCCGAAGGAACCGCGCTGCGTCGATTGTTCAAACCACCATTTGAAGTCGACCGCGTCGGCGTGGGCGGAGAGTCCGGCGAGTTGTTCGACGCGGCATTTGAGCGGTTGCTCGCGACCAAAAATGCGGACGAACTCCTGCCCCTCCTGGATGCGGCGTCCCAGGGTATGAGGCGCCTGATAGCCCATGAGGATCACCGTGTTCTTCTCGTCCGAGATCGC
>JAHBXU010000770.1 GCA_019636315.1 Planctomycetaceae bacterium
GATATCTCGCCGTTAGGTTGCTCTCTCAATAGGCGACGAAGCGATTCAACGTCGTATCCTATTCGGGCGGGACGAACGTATCGTTATCGCTCGTGTCTGTCACCGAATCACCTTCTGTGACTTGATCAGGCCATACCGGATCAAACGATCACGCACGATATTGCGGCTCACGCCGAGGAGTCGGCCGGTTCGGAGTTGGTTCTGCACGCAATAGTCATAGGCGGTCCTGAATATCGTCTCATCGATGTGTTGATAGAGATTGGGCCTGTCGCTCTCAAAGAGACGGCGAAGGGCCTCTTCTAAAGTAGAAGGCGCCGTTCCCCGCGTTGCCGCGACCGGTGCCTGGGGACGAGGAGCGGGCAGACGAAGGTCATCGGGCCGCACGGTCGTTCCGGCGCAAACCAGCAACGCGTGGTGAATGGTGTTCTCCAACTCGCGAATATTGCCCGGCCAGGGGTACGACATGAGCGCTTCCATCGCCGATTCGTCGATGTGCCTCACCGACTTCTTGACGCGCTGGTTCGCCTCGTCGAGAAATCGCCGCGACAGCTCAAGAATATCGTCCCGACGCTCGCGCAACGGCGGCAATGTCACGCTGATCACGTTCAGGCGGTAATACAGGTCTTCACGAAACTGTCCCGAGGCGATCAGTCGTTCCAGATGCCGGTGAGTGGCCGCGATCACGCGGACGTCAACGTGCACCGTCCGATGGCTTCCCACGGGTTCAAACGTACGCTGCTGCAGGACCCGCAGCAGTTTGACTTGCACATCCAGCGAGATGTCGCCGATTTCGTCGAGGAATAACGTCCCACCATCGGCCAGTTGGAACCGGCCGATCTTGTCTTCGCGAGCGTCGGTGAACGCGCCGCGCACGTGTCCAAACAGCTCACTTTCCAGCAACGTCGGCGACAACGCCGCACAGTGCAGGCTCACCAACGGACCTTCCCGGCGCGGACTGTTGTTGTGGATCGCACGCGCAAGCAGTTCCTTTCCGGTTCCGCTTTCGCCACGCACCAGCACCGACGACTCACTCGCGGCAACTTTGCGAACCGTGGTGAGAACCTGTCGGATGGCCGGACTGCGGCCGATGATTTCACCCGCATCAAATCCATCTTCTTCAATCGGCAACGGTTCGGCCGTCTGCACCTGAAGCTGTCGCTCCAGGAAGTCGATTCGCTGCTCCTGCTCGGCCACTTGCGCAATCCGCAATCGCAACTCGTCCTTGATCTGCCCGAACTCCTCGTGCACTTTGGCGAAGTGCAGCGCAAATCCGGAAATGCGCTCCACCGCGCTGAGGAATGTGCCGTCTTCCGGAGTGAATGCCGCCGCATTGGGCTTGGGACCGAGGACGATCAGCCCCACCATCTCGCCATCGACCTCCAGTCCATGAATCAAGTCGACCCCCAGGTCTCGCATCAGCATCTGCGTCGGAGAGCCGCCCGCCCGCAATCGCTGCAACGACACCCCCTGCTGCAGCAGCGGCCAGTGGCTCCGATTCAGCTTGATCTGCGGGGCGAACTCCCGATCGCCCTGTTGCGCAAACAACTCCAGCGTCTCGGCATTGCCGTCCCGTAAGTAGCAGGCAGCCCGGGTCACGCCCAGCACGTCGCAGCAGGAGGACAGCATCTGCTGTGCGAGCGATTTGCGATCCACCAGGCTGGCCACCGCACGGTTCATCCGCTGGAGGGCCTTGTCCAGTTGATATTTCTCCCGGAAGAATTCCTGATCGATGACGTGCTGCACGCGCCCACGCAACCACCCCAGGGCGATGATCGCGAGCATCAGGATCACCGTGACCGCGACGGCCTGATTGAACACCGGAATCTCCTGGCGAAAGGCAATCACACTCCCGCCGGCGATCACGAGGCTGTAGACGAGCGTCAGTGCTGCGCTCAGGACGTAATACAGCATGCCGCGACTGATGACGTCGTCAATGAGCATCAGCTTGTAGCGCACCATCCCCACCGCAAACGCCAACATGAACGACGCGCTCGCAAGGTACATCGGAATCTGCCCTGCCCCCAGAGCCAGATCCACCCGCCAGAAAATCGCCAGAAGCGCCGTGTAGGCCAGCGGCAACGACGCCCACCGCGCAGCTCGGAGCATGCTCTCCGCCTGACGCCGCTCAATCGCCTGAGGCGTCGTCCTTGCACTGTGAGCCAGCGAGACGACTGTGAGCACGAAATACAGCACCGCGAGGCACACGTAAGCCAGGATCCCGTTCCGCATCAGGCGGAACAGGGTCTCTGCCGCGGCACCCGTCTGAGCCTCCCAGACCATCGCCCACGGACCAGCGACGCCGACATCCCGCGTCAGCATCCACACCGCCAGGACGCCCGCAATCAGTCCCAACAGGAACAGCACCGGCAAGGCATAAATGGCCGTGAGCGTCGCGCGCGGCCACATCAGCATAATGGGGCGCGGGGACGGGTAGACGACAAACAAATGCAGCAGCACCGCGGGCAACAAGACGGCTGTCGCCACAAACGGCAGGCAGAACCACAGGCTGCCAGCCGTCACCCACCAGTGACTGCCCCCCACAAACGCCACCAAGGTGACGAAACTCAGCACATAGGACAATCGCACCGTGCGGTCATAAGGGCGGTGCCAGTAAGAAACGGCACTCAGGCTCAAGATCATCAACTGAGGGACCAGCCAGATCAGCAGCAGAATCACTCCCGTTGCCGGCAACGGCTGGAGACGCACCCACGACGTCGACTGGGCCTCTTCACCCTGGCGCAGAAACCGGACGCGCGTAAACCGCTCTCCATCGCGGTCGCCTCCTTTGATCTGCAACAACGTGAAGCCCGAGGCCTTGTCCAATTCATCAGGATCGGACCCTTCCAGCAGTTCTG
>JAHBXU010000771.1 GCA_019636315.1 Planctomycetaceae bacterium
GTGTCCGAAGATCCGTTGAGAACCATTGAGCCATTATTTAATGCATATGCCTATGGGAGAAATGACCCAAACACGTATGTGGACGTTAACGGAGAGCATCCAGCTGTGGTACTCTGGGGCACAATTATCGCCGCCTTCCTGCTGCAGAGAGGCGGCTTATACATTACGACCCCGGCGGGTCAGATTTCACTTGGTGTTCTGGAGGCGCTAATGCCAGGCTCTCCAGCACTCGGAAAAGCGTTTTACACTCAGGTTGGCAAGGCTCTTGCCAAGAGTGTAATGAATGCTTGGGAGGACCTTAATGAACCAGCACCGCGATGGCTCGTGGAGTTACTTTTACCGATGTATGCAGTCCCACGTCCGCCTACGAATGGTGGCGATAGCGGCGACAGCGACACTGCGGGAGCCGTCGACCCGAATGAGAAGTTCGGTGCGACCGGCTACGGCCAACAGGGCTTCATCGTTCCGGGCACGACCGTTCCGTACCGGATCAACTTCGAGAACCTCGGCCCCGGCACCGTGCCGGCTCCGGACAATCCCGCGACGGCTCCGGCTCAGCGGGTCGAGATCACCGATCAGCTCTCGGCCGATCTCGACTGGAGCACGTTCGAGTTCTCGGACGCCGGTTTTGGCGACACGTTCCTTTCTGTTCCGGGCGGGCGGCAGTACTACTTCACTTCGACGGTGATGACGTACAACGACCAGACGTTCAATGTGGACGTCGAGTTCAGTTTCAACGCCACTACGGGCAAGGTCCGCGTCGTCTTCCAGTCGGTCGATCCGAATACCTCGTTGCCCCCGGACGTCCTCACCGGCTTCCTGCCCCCCGAAGATGGGACCGGGAGAGGAAAAGGACACATCTCCTTCACGATTCGGGCGAAAGCCGACCTGCCCACCGGCACGGAAATTCGCAACGTCGCTTTGATCAGCTTTGATCGGCAAACCATCATTGCGACGAATCAGATCAATCCCCAGGATCCCAGTGAAGGCACCGACCCGACGTTGGAAGCGCTCAACACGATTGATGCCGGAGTTCCGAGCAGTGCGGTCGGTGACCTGCCGGCCAGCACGTCCTCAGCGACCTTCCTGGTGTCGTGGGCGGGGGCTGACGACGAAGACGGCTCCGGCATCGCCGACTACACCGTGTTTGTCTCAATCGACGGCGGTCCGTTCTCCACGTGGCTGGCCGATACGACCGAAACCGAAGCAATGTTCACCGGGGAGTTCGGCCGCAGCTATGCCTTCTACTCGGTCGCACGCGACAACGTCGGCCACGTGGAAGCCGCTCCATTGACGGCCGACGCCCAGACGCTGCTGGTGGCTCCGCTATCCGTCTTGGTGACATCCACGTCCATCAACGGCGGGGACGCCAATCGCTCCGGCATTCGCGCATTGACGATTGAGTTCGATCAAGCCGTGACCGTAACGTCGGCGGGAGCACTCACTCTGTTCAATCATGCGACCGGGCAGAGCGTTAGCATCTCCGGGGCGACTCTCGTAGGGAATGGGACGTCATCGATTTCGTGGGTGCTGGCCGATGGGCCAGGAGGCATGACGGACATCGTGTTGCCGGACGGCCGCTACACGGCCGAACTGGCTGCCGCGGCGACCACGCCCAATCTCTCGCAGACCTTTACGTTCGAGTTCCACAAGCTGGCGGGCGATGTCGATGGCGACGGGCTCGTGAACTTCAACGACTACTTCGCCGTCCGCGAAAATTTCGATACGTCCGGATTAGCCTATCGACCGGGAGACGGTGACGGCGACGGCCTCGTCAACTTCAACGACTACTTCGCCGTCCGCGAAAATTTCGACGCGGTGCTGCCGGCGATGACGACCAGCTTCGCAGGCTCGATAACCGATGCCCCAGGCGGCGGATTGTCAGGCGTCAGTTCGACTGGAACAGCACGCATCGCTGCGCCGCCAGAGACTGTCACACTCGTTGATACGGCTCCACGAAAGCTGCTGTCCGACAGAGACGATGATGACGACCCAGGTGTCGTGACGGCCCCTTCCGCCACGCCGGCGTCAGCGCTCGCGATTCCGTCCGATGACCCTTACGAGTCCGGCAAGGGATCGATTAAGTCGTCGCTCGGCAGATCGAAATTGGAGTGAGCCGCAGGTCGCAAGACGAAACCAGTCTCAATTCAATAACGAATTCGTCCGGCATGTGAGGGAAACGGCAATTGCAACATCCGATACGGAGGCAGGCGACTTGCCGGGCGGGGACGTTGTCGACTTTGCATCCGCGGCGCGGGATTTTCCTCTGCTGGGGCCCCGCGCAATTATTGAGGACCAGCTTGCATCCTTCCGTCCAGGGCGCGCCGATTTTCTCGGCGCGGCTTTGATGGTCTGCGATTCAAGCGGGTTGTGCGGCGAGATGCTGCGCGAAGAAGTCGCGTGTCCGGCGCCACATCTCGTCCGACAGCACGTGGCCCGTGTCCGCCTCGATGTAGTAGCTGAACTGCTTCGACGCATTTTGAGCCGCATAGGCTTGTTCGATGCGTTGGATGCCGGCGCGTGCGTGTTCGATGGGAGAGCCGCTGTCTTTTTCCCCCAGGTTGAGATGCAAGGCGCGCGGAGCGATGAGAGCCGCCATCTCCGGCGTGTCGCCATATGGCAGCCAGCCGGGGACAAAATTGGGGAAGCAGTGCAGAATCTTCGTGTCGTGAATTGCGGCATACGTCGGCAGGCAGCAGTTGCCGACGAGGGCCTTCAGTCGAGGCTCGTGGGGACCGACGAGCCAGGTGTGCGTCGAGCCCATCGAGTGGCCATAGCAACCAATCCGCGCGGCATCGACTTCCGGACGCTCGCACAAGAAGTCGATCGCCCGCCGCA
>JAHBXU010000772.1 GCA_019636315.1 Planctomycetaceae bacterium
CCGCGGCACAGGAACTCGCCTTCACACTCGCGGACGGTTTCCACTACGTCGACAAGACGTTGGAACGCGGACTGGAGGTCGACGCTTTCGCCCCGCGGCTCAGTTTCTTCTTCAATGCACACAACGATTTCTTCGAGGAGATTGCCAAGTACCGGGCCGCGCGCTGGGTCTGGGCCGAGACGCTCCGCGACAAGTACGGCGCCAAAAATGAAGCGTCCTGGAAACTGCGATTCCACGCGCAGACAGCAGGCTGCGCACTGCAGGACAAGCAGCCGGAAGTCAACCTGATGCGCGTGGCATATCAGGCGATGGCGGCCGCACTCGGAGGATGCCAGTCGTTGCACACCAACAGCATGGACGAGGTCCTTGCGTTGCCGTCGGAACACGCCGTCACGCTCGCTCTCAGGACACAGCAAGTGCTGGCATATGAAACGGGCGTCACCAATACGGTCGATCCGCTCGGGGGGAGTTACTTCGTCGAACAACTGACGCGTGACCTGCGGGACGAGGCACGCGAGTACTTTCGCCGGATTGACGACCTGGGAGGAATGATGGCGGCGATTGACGCCGGCTTCTTTCGCCGCGAAATCGCCGACGCGGCATTTGCGCAACAGCGCGAACTCGATGCCGGACACAAGGTCATCGTGGGCGTCAATCGGTTTGTCGAGGACGAACACAGAACACTCGATACGCTGGAAGTCGATCCGGCTGTCGAGAGCACACAGATTCAAGCGCTCGGGCGTTTGCGCGCGAGCCGCAGTCGGGAATCGTGGCGGCATGCTCTGGACGAAGTTCGCCGCGCCGCGGAGAATGAGGAGAACCTCCTCCCTTCACTGATCGCCGCCGCGCGGGCCCGGGCGACGGTCGGCGAACTCATGAATGCTCTGGCCGATGTCTTCAACCGCTATACCGCGGCGGTGGTTTAGTCGCCCCCGTTAACCGCACCGCATTGCTGTGCGTCGACCGTGCCACCATCGACCAACCACGTTGCTCTTTGCGATCGATCACAAGTCTCATGCCGCACAACGCCCGCCCGCCCCGGATCGTCCTCGCGAAAGTCGGGCTCGATGGCCATGACCGGGGCATCAAGGTTGTCGCCCGCGGGTTGCGGGATGCCGGATGTCACGTCATCTACGCCGGCCTGTGGCAACAGCCGGAGGCAGTCGTGCGGACGGTCGGCGATGAGGACGCCGACTGGCTCGGCATCAGCATCCTCAGCGGGGCACACATGACACTCATGCCGCGCATCATGGAACTGCTCAAGCAGGCTGGATTGGAACACGTCCGCGTGCTGGTGGGGGGGATTATTCCCGAGGAAGACATCCCCCGGTTGGCGGCGCTCGGCGTGGCGCGGGTCTTTGGACCCGGGACGTCGATTCCGGAAATCGCCGCATTCGTGGGCGCTGGAGGCTCCCATGACTGACGCCGCCGATGTCGGCGACCTGCTTGCGCGATTTCATGTACAGGACCGCCACGCGCTGAACCGATTGGTCTCCCTGGCGACTCGGGGCGAGTCGCTCGACGTCATTAGCGCGGCTCTGGGCGACCAACCCGTGCCAACGCGGTTGATCGCGTTTACGGGCAACAGCGGCGTCGGCAAGAGTTCCCTGCTGGCGAGGCTCATCGCTTTGATCCGCAACCGCGGCGAGACGGTCGCCGTGCTGGCCTGCGATCCCGAGAGCGCACTCACCGGGGGAGCGCTGCTGGGGGACCGCATCCGTATGGCGTCCCATGCGGGAGATGCCGGCGTCTGGATTCGCTCCCTGTCGACAACGAGCGGCGAACAGGCGATCGCCGCGCATCTCGACGTCGCCGCACAATTGCTGGGCCGGTTTGGCTTTAATCACATCCTGCTGGAGACCGTCGGAGCCGGTCAGGGCGATGTGGCCGTCGAGGCCCTGGCAGACGTCGTTGTACTGTTGATTCAACCTGAGATCGGTGATGAACTGCAGTGGGAGAAGGCCGGCGTTCTGGAGGTGGCGGACATTGTCGTGGTGCACAAAGGGGATCTTCCTGGAGCAGAGCGAACCGAATCTCAGGCCCGCGAGTTACTGAACCTGCCCGGGGCTCGAGGCACGCCCGTGATTCGTGTCAGCTCGAAGACCGGCTCAGGTCTGAACGAACTCTGGGACGCAATTCTCGCATGCCCGGGACATCGTGAGGTGTCCGGTCGGAACCGCCGCACGTTGCTGCGGCTCATTCAGGAATCGGTGGCGGACGCTTACACAGCTCAGTCAGAACGGATCACTCCGATCATCGAGGCCTGGAGCAGCGGCCGCCAAACGTCCGATGTCGCCGTCCGGCAAGTTCTGGCTGTTCTCGCGAATGGACTTCGCGCGGACGGAAACGACGCGCCGTCGGAAGCGAGGTGATGAACCGCGTTCTGTTGTCAGACGTCGTGGCGAACAAGGTGAAACCGACGAACTCTCGAATCTGTCAGGAGGCGCCCCATGACCGATCGCATCACGTGCTTCGAGGATTATCAGCGAATCCGACGATCGTTTCGTTGGGAGCGGCCGGACTACTTCAACTTTGGGTTCGATGTCGTCGATCGCTGGGCGGCTGAGCGCCCGGATGCAACAGCGCTCCATCTGGCCTCCGATTTCGGCGAGGCGAAGGTTCGTTTTGCCGAGACGAGCGAACGGTCCAGTCGCTTCGCACAAGCCCTGCTCGACCTCGGGTTGAAGCGGGGTGACCGGGTGCTGGTCATGATGCCGCGCTACGTCGAATGGTGGGAGACGATGATCGGTCTATTCAAAGCCGGGCTGGTGGCCATGCCTGGCACGACGCTGCTCACAACAAAGGACATCGACTACCGCTTGCGAGTCGCGGAGGTG
>JAHBXU010000773.1 GCA_019636315.1 Planctomycetaceae bacterium
GCGCGATTGGCCGGATGATGACTCATCCACTGGTCGCCGGTTTCCAGGGAAGTGCGAACGGTTCCCAGGGACGCGTCCTGTCGCTTACGCTTCTGGCTCTGATCCGGCCAGTTCCAGGTTGAGCAGGACGGTTGCCGGAAAAGAACGAGCCCAGCCTCTGGAAACAAGCTCACACCCTCATCCGTCTGGAGAGTTCTACATATGCGTTCCTCGTTCTCCCGAACGTCACTGCGTCACAGGTATCGGCTGTTGAACTTGAGTGCGTGCCTGTCCGCACTGGCTTTCCTGTGGACGTCTCCGCTTGTTGCTGAGTTGCCGCCCGAAGCGTCAGATCGGATGCTGCAACAGCTCAAGCACCTTGCGTCCGATGATCTGGAAGGCCGCGGTGTGGGCACGCGTGGACTCGATCTGGCCGCGGACGCTGTGCGTGACGCCTTTGCCGACACGGGTCTCGATGTGACATCGGTCGACGGCGGAGCGTTTCAGGAATTTGAAGTCATTGCCGGAACCGAGTTGCTGTCCCCGAACGAACTCGTGTTGGTGAAGCCGGATGGTGAGCGCCTCACGTTGACTTATGACACGGACGTCCGCACGGGATCGTTCGGCGCGGCAGGAGAATTCTCCGCCCCGCCTGTGTTCTGTGGGTATGGAATCGTCCATACGGAGTCGGAAGAGGTCGAGGGGAAGACCGTCGAAAAGGTCATCTATGACGACTTCTCTGATGTGGATGTGCGAGGCAAGATTGCCGTGATCCTGCGGCGGACGCCCCAGCAGGCCGACGAAAACGGCCTGTTCGGCGGCCCGCACTCCGGCACTTCACGTCACGCGGCGCTCAACACGAAGCTCAAGAACGCGATCGACCGCGGGGCTGTTGCGGTGCTGTTCGTCAACGATGGCTACAGTGGACGCGCTGAGCTGACGAAACTCAAGGAGCGGCAGACGGCCGCCGAACAACGCGTGATCGATGCGGCCATCGCACTGGTCGCCGGTGAAGAGAGCGATCCTCACGGCGCGCCTCATGCGCATGGACATCCCCCCCATGCCGCACCGTCGTCGGAACCGCACGACAATGACACGGCAATCGCCGAGGCGCAGGAATCGGGAGCGTCTTCCGCTCCCCCAGCCGCGGAAGGACCGGAAACGGCTCCGTCTGCGACTGACAATTCCCCCGTCGATGCCCACGTCGCCGCATCACCCCATCATCCACCCGTGCATGGCGCGGTGCACGGGTCGTCGCACGGTCATGGCGATGTGGCGCCGGGAGAATCGCTGACCGCGGCGGTGACGCATCTGCAGGAGGTCCGCAAGCTCATCGAGAATTACAATCCCGACCCAATGATGGCGTTCGGATATAACGGCGATCGTCGCGGGGATTCGATTCCCGTAATGCAGATAACGCGCGCCGCCCTTGACCCGGTGATCAAGGCGGGGCTTGGCAAATCGCTTGACGAGCTGGAGGCCGATATCGATGCCGCTGGTAAGCCGCTCAGCGCCGATCTTTCGGGTTGGACGGCTGCGGGGCAAACGAGTCTGCATCTCAATCGCGTCAAGGTGAAGAACGTCATCGGCGTGATCCCCGGAGAGGGACCGCTCGCCAAAGAGACAATCGTCATCGGCGCCCATTACGACCATCTGGGCCGCGGCGGAGAGGGTTCGATGCTGCCCGGTTCCGTCGAGATTCACAACGGTGCAGACGACAACGCGTCCGGAACGGTCGCGCTCATGGAGCTCGCACGACGATTGGCTGAGCGAGAGGTCCCATTGCCGCGGCGGGTCGTGTTCATCGCCTTCACCGGGGAGGAGAAGGGACTTCTGGGCTCGGCTCACTACGTCAAGGAACCGATCTTCCCCATCGAGAGCACCGTCGCCATGTTCAACATGGATATGGTCGGGCGGCTGACGGACGACAAACTCACGGTGTTCGGCTCCGGCACGGCAACCCGCTGGGACGATCTGCTGGGCGCCGGCAGCGAAAAATATGCGTTCGATCTGTCAAAGAAACCCGAGGGTTTCGGGCCGAGCGACCACTCGTCGTTCTATGCAAAAGAAATCCCCGTGCTGCACTTCTTCACCGGTACGCACAACGACTATCACCGCCCGACCGACGACTGGGACAAGTTGAATATTGAAGGCATGGGCCGCATTGTCGACCTGATCGAAGATCTCGTGGTGGCCACCGCGCACACCGAGGAGCGTCCCGAGTACGTGGCCGTCAAGGGCCGCGCCGACATGCAGTCCCGGACAGGAAGCCGCCCGTATTTCGGCAGCATTCCGGATTTCGGAGGCGAGGAGAACGGGTACGCCCTGCAGGGAGTCTCGCCCGGCAGCCCGGCCGACAAAGGGGGGCTCAAGGGAGGGGATGTCATCATCAAGCTCGGTAAGCATGCCGTCACGGGCCTGGATGATTTCGATCTGGCTCTCCGCGAGTTCTCCGCAGGCGAGGAAGTGATCGTCACCGTTCGCCGCAATGGCGAAGAGCACGAGCTCCGTGTCACGCTGGCCACGCCGCGGTGAAACAAGCCGACTCCGACGTGCGAGTTCCGGCCCAGAACATTCACTGTTTCAGCGATGATGGTCAATGGCATGAAAATTGGTGGCATGAAAGCACGTCCCCTGTCGCCCGTGGTTTTGGGACTTGTCGGGGTCCTGGGAAGTCTGGATGCGTCTCGTGGTGCGGAGCCGTCATTCGTCCGTGATGTGCGACCGTTGCTCGCGGCGAAGTGCTTCGCCTGTCACGGACCGGACGACGAGTCCCGCGAAGCCGACCTGCGATTGGATGTGCGTGAGGCGGCGATCGCAAGTGCGGCGATTGTTCCCGGAAGTCCCGAGGAAA
>JAHBXU010000774.1 GCA_019636315.1 Planctomycetaceae bacterium
AAAAACCATGCGACGCATCTCCACTGCGAACACTCAAAACAATTCCGCAATCGGTTCGCCGCGGGTGAGGGGGAGGGGGCGGCCTTGGGGGTCGAGGTATTCGCGGCGGTGGTCGATGCCGAGGTGGCGGTAGATGGTCGCCAGGATGTCGTGCGGGTCGAGCGGGCGCTCCTTGGGATGTTCCGCGTAGCGGTTGGTCTGGCCGATGACGCGGCCCGGCACGGTTCCCCCACCGGCGACGAGGATCGACATGGCGGCGGGGTAATGGTCGCGGCCGATCCGGCCGTCGCGATGCTCCAGCCGCGGCGTCCGTCCAAATTCGCCCGTCACCACCACCAACACCTGCTTGTCGAGTCCCCGATCGTGAATGTCGTTGATCAGCGCCGTCACCACTTGATCGTACTTCGGCAACCGGCCGAGCATCGCGGTCCGCATGTCCCAGTTCACCGCGTGATCGTCCCAGTCGTACGCCTTGCTCAGGGATGAGCCGCCGGGAATGCGGACGGAAACGAACCCGACCCCCGCTTCCACCAGCCGCCGGGCCAGCAACGCTTCCTGACCATAGCCGTCGCCATATCGCGCGCGGACACGGGGATCTTCCAGCGTGAGATCGAAGGCGCGGCGGGCGCGGTCGGTCGTCAGAATCTCCACCGCTCGCTGATTGAAGACATCGAGCGCGTCCATCGAACCAGCGACATCCAGCCCGCTCCGCAACTTGTCGAAGCTCTTCAGCAGCCGCATGCGGTCCTCAAGTTGCCGGGTTCCAACGGTGAGGCTGGCATCCCGCAGGCCGCCGTTGCAGATTGGCACGCGGTACTGCGCGCTCCAGAATCCTTGAGCAATGCCGGGGCTGTAGTCGGGACCGTTGAGGACGACGCCGTTGATGGCGACAGCGGCGGGCATGCCTCGGCGAATTCCTCCCAGAGCCCGGTTGGCGACTGCGCCGACCATCGGATAATGCGATTCCGACGTCCCCGTTTTGAACTGCCCGTACCCGCTGAGAAACCGAGCGTGTCCTTCGAAATGGTTTGACTGGTCGTGATGGCAGGAGCGGATGAGGGTGAAGCGATGCGCCGTCTTGGCGTGCATCGGGAGATGTTCGCAGACGTCGATTCCGGCGACGTTGGTGCGGATCGGGGCGAACGGGCCGCGAATGTCGTCCGGTGCCTCGGGCTTCATGTCGTATGTTTCGAGGTGGCTCGGCCCGCCATGCACGAACAGCAAGATCACCGACGTCTCAGCCTTTCCCGTCTCACCAGCGGTGGCGGCCCGCTCTCGCAGCAGGTCGGCCAGGGTGAGTCCCCCCAGCCCGAGGAAACCCGCCCGCAGACAATCTCGTCGCGTCCAGAGGGGCGATTTCCCCACCAGTCGGCCGTCAAACTCGATCATGAGTAAGCCCTTGCATGCCTCCTCGGAGCCACGACAGCGGCTCGGGGAGGAAGTGTGTCCCCAACCGACGTTTCACAATCCACCTAATGATTCTCGGCGATCCGGCGAGCGAATACAAATATTATCTGGTCGAGGCCCAAACGAATGGGGCGCGCGTGGCGGGTGGCGTCAGAGGCGGGCTGTATCGATCCACAAAAGAGCGGCCGAAATGGGTGGCCCGGCCGCTCATCGGCCGGGTGCCGCAGGCACAAGACGCCAGTTCATGGGCTTGCTGAGTTCTTGCACCATATTCTGAAAGAGTCGTGAGAGGAATGTCTTTTCCGAGCACTCTGACTGGAACGTCCCGTGCAAAGTTGTCCCCGCACGATGAGGCGTCTTGTTGCTACGCAACCCGGCCGTTGAGCGGCCGGGCCACCCACGAAGTGTGCCTCACTTACGTTCCGGCTCGGATTTTTGCGACAATTCTTCATCCTGGATATAGGTCTTGCCGCGGTAGGTCATGGCGATCGGAATGAAGAGGATAGCCGCGAGGGTGACGATTCCCATGAACAACCAGTAGTAACTGGCTCCCGGCAGGCGGCTGGTGCCGTCGGGGTTCGCGATCCAGTGATTGATCGCCGACGTCAGCACGTTCCCCGCGGAGACCGAGAGCAGATACAACGACATGACGATTGATTTCAACCGCTTCGGAGCTTGCGTGTAGGAGAATTCCAGACAGGTGATCGAGACCAGGATCTCTGCTGCGGTCAGAAAGATATAAGCCAGCACCTGCCAAAGAGCATGCGGGCGATGTCCCATCGCGGCGACGTTCGGCCAGACATTCTCCGCGGTGGAATGGCTTCCTTCTGGCGGACGAGGTTCGACCGCCATCACTCGCAGCTCGCCCAGGCCGACGCAGCGCCCCCCATGATTTGAATGAATCCTCACCAGCACGTACTCCGCTTCCCGCGTGGGAAAGCTCAGCGTCGCGGCGGTGTCTCCGAGGGGGACTATCATTCGGCCCGCGCTGGTCCAGCCCGTGACCGGCGAATCGGACGTGAAGACCTCGAACTCTTTCACGCGGCAGGCTGCTTTGTCCTTGTCGGTGAGACTCTCGGCGGTTCGTCCCGGCTCGCCGAGGAGAATTCGTGTCGGGTCGAATTCTGTCTCCAGCACGACGGAATCGATCTTCCAGGCGCGGCGTTCGCGCAGCCGGACGGCGATGTCGAGCGGGAAGAGGGGAGGCTTCGCTTCATCCCCTGCCGGCGTTGTTTCTTCCGAGGCGGCTGATTCGACGGGACGCAACGGCGACACCCAGCCGGCATGCGGGCCGGTTTCGCCATCGAAGAGAGCGGTCAGCGGATGATTCGCCGGATCGCCGACGGGCGAGGATCGGAGCTTGCCGGCGGAACTGTCGTCGGTTGGTGTCGCGCCGACGTCCTTCGCAGCACTGGAGGAAGGA
>JAHBXU010000775.1 GCA_019636315.1 Planctomycetaceae bacterium
GGCGTACTGCATATAGGTCGCCGTATCCCCCTTCATGTTGAGCATCGTGTCCCAGTCGAAGACGTAGTCGCTCTCACGATTGATATGCAGGTCGGCATATTTGATCCCACCGAGACCGACGACCTCCGCAACCTCACGTCGAGTGGATGCATCGAGTTCCGGTCCGTCCGGCTTCGATTCGTCGTTCGCAGCGACGATTTCCAGAGCCTTGGCGACCGCTTCGTCGAGGAGGCTCTCCAGTCCGACCGTATCTCCGGAACGAGTCTTGTAGGGCCGGCGGTCCTTGCCCATCACCGTGCCGAAGCTCACGTGCTGCAGTTTGGGCGTGTAGCCCCATTGGGCGGCTGTCACGAACAGCAACTTGAAATGCTCCGCCTGCCGCGCGTCAACGATATAGAGAATCTCCTGCGCTCCGAGGTGCTCGACGCGATGCTGAATCGTCGCCAGATCGGTCGTCGCATAATTGAACGCACCGTCCGCTTTCTGCACAATGAAGGGGGCGTTGTTGCCTTCGATGAACACGCACATGGCACCGTCGCTCTCGACGGCCAATCCTTTCTTTCGCAGGTCGTCGACGACGCTGGCCAACAACGGCTGATAATGGCTCTCTCCCAGCGTGAGATCGAAATGGATCCCCAGTCGATCGTAGACGCCGTCGAGTGCATTGAGACATTGCGGCATGAACTGCTCCCAGAGGCGGCGATTCTCTTCGTCCCCGGCATGCAGCTTTGCGGTCTCGTCCCTGGTGCCACGCACGATTCCCGGATGCGCCTCGACAAGCGCCCGCATGGCAGAGTCCTGTTGGACTTTCTCGATGCGCGCCTGAATGGCGGCCGATTCCTCGTGGACGGCGGCCAGATCGGCACGAAGTCCCTTGAGTTGTCTGGCGGACTTCGCATCGCCTGCGGCCAGAGACTCGGCCGCCGAGATGCGATGCGCCAGCTCGTCAAGCTGCTGGAGGAAGCGCGGCTGTCGCTGGACGGCTTCATGATAATCGCATAGCTGATTGACCAACCGGTACAGACGCGCCAGCTCCCCGACCGGGTTCTGGCTGTAAGCGTCGGTATCGAGAAAATGCTTGTAGCCGTAGATGATCATCCCGAACTGCGTTCCCCAGTCGCCGATGTGATTGTCGGTCGTCACCTGATGGCCGAGGAATTTCAGGATGCGGGAGAGCGCGTCGCCGATAACCGTACTCCGCAGGTGCCCGACGTGCATCGGTTTGGCGACGTTGGGAGACGAGAAGTCGACGATGATTTTCCGGGGGTGTTCCGTCCCGGGGACGCCCAGTCGCAGGTCGGACGCCAGTCCTTGCGTCTGCTGCCGGATCCACTCGTCTTTGAGCCGCAGATTGATGAACCCCGGCCCGGCGATTTCCGGTGGATCGCACAGGTCGGCGATGTCGAGTTGCTCGATGAGGCGCGCAGCCAGTTCGCGAGGATTCGTCCCGTGCTGCTTGGCCAGCGGCATGGCACAGTTGGCCTGATAGTCGCCGAATTTCGCGTCCTGCGACGGCCGCACCATCGTGGAGAACGTCCGCGGATCATCGGTGAAGCCGGTGAGCGCGTTGGCAAATCGATCTTGGAGTGCAAGGAGAATGTTCATCGTTATCTGCTGAGGTCATTTCGCCGCGATCTGAAAGAACGGCGGACTGGGAGGATAGTCCGGTGATGAACCGCGCGGCAACGTCGTGCCCCGCTGAATCGACGCCCGAACGGAGAACGAGTTTCGGTCGTGGTGTGAGAACTCACTCGGAGGTCGCAAGGTCCGCCCGGATGATTTGCCACTGAGCGGCACAATCACGTCCCTCCGACGGCAAAGCCGTCGGCGTGGGAATCTCGATAATCGACAGAACCGATTGTGCTTTCGGCGGCCTGAACTCTGAACACGGACAGGAGAGCGCGTCGACATCGTGAATTCGATTGCGGCGTCTGTCGGGAGCGTGCGGGAACGGATACAATCCTGCTGTGCAGTGCGCTCCTGTCGAGCGCACGAGAGGACGTTTCAGCGCGGGCGGGATCGAAAGGACACGCACGGTGGCACGCCGGTTCGGATTCACGCTTGTCGAGCTTCTGGTGGCAATTGCCATCATCGCCGTCCTGTTAGCCCTCCTGCTCCCCGCCGTGCAGCACGCACGGGAAGCGGCCCGCCAGACGCAGTGCCGCAATAATCTCAAGCAGTTGGGACTGGCGCTGCACAACTACCACCAGGCGCTCGGCGTTTTGCCCCCCAGCAACACCAACGACGTCGAACAGGGGGGCTGGCTCACCAACCCGCTCAATCGACACATCCATAGTTGGTCGAGTCTGCTGCTGCCGCAACTTGATGACGGCAACCTCTACAACACGATCGACTATAACGTCTCGGCTCTGCATCCCCACAACCGCGAGGCGGCATCGAAGGTCGTTCCCGTATTCCGCTGCCCGTCGTATGCCGGTCCGAACTTCAGCGACGACCCGCTTTACACCCGTTACAGCGACAAGTACGCCATCCAAAACTATGTGGCGATGGGCGCGTCCGACGTCGGCCACTTTTACGGTCAGAACAGCGGCATGTTCTTTCCCGACGGGACCATGTACCCCTTGTCGAACACCCGCCTGGACGACATTTCAGACGGGCTGACATACACGTTTCTTCTCGTCGAAACCCGCGAGGAGAAGATGATGGTCTGGATTGATGGCGGGACGGCGTCTGTCGTCGCCCGCCGTTACGACGGCACCAACTCGCCGACGTACGCCGGTCCGGAGATTTCTCTTAACTATCGGCCGTATTTTGACTACGAAGAGCCCCGCTCGGAGTGGGGGCCGTCCAGTCGTCACGCGGGCGGC
>JAHBXU010000776.1 GCA_019636315.1 Planctomycetaceae bacterium
TAGTTGAATCGTGTCGAATCGACGCCCAGCCGCCAGTTCCTGCGCCGCCGCCACCAGAGCCTGGGCTTCGGGTTCGTCGTCGGCAACGACTCCCGCTGCGTCAAACCAGGGCAGCGAGACAAGATGCCTGCCGAAAAGCCGGCTTCGTTGTTCGACAAGGGGAAGGATTCCCACGATGGTCGTGCCGCGATATGCCGCCAATCGATGCACCGGTAAGCCGTAGCGATTGACGACCGTTCCCCAATCCCAGCGATGGAACAGGCCCGCCCGCTCGTTGACGTATTGCTCCCATGTGTCGCGGTCCGAACACACGGCAACGTGAAGCGGCGCGTCGCCCGCTCCACGATGTGGCTTCGGTTCTGAAGACGGCTTGAGTGCCGCGATCGGCTGCATCGTCTGCTCAGGAGAACTTGTGGACGGAAACGGTCATCCGGTTGCCGGCATCCGGAACCGGAATGGGATCACCTTCCGGGTGGGGATTGCGCTCCGGCGTCCAAGTCTGAAATCGCTTGCCAGTAAAGTACGTCAGAATTCCCAATCCTGCCGCAGCATTTGCCAGACAGAAGTAATAGCACACATAGACCGGCCGATAGCGCCGCAAGGGGGGAAACGCATGGAGTGCCGCCAGCACATAACAGATTACCTGTAATGCGAGGAACGCGACGTAGTAAGGACCGCCGCCGGCAGCGATCACGGCCACGTTGGCCGTCAGAAGCGCGAAGAGCAGGAACGGCACAAACCAGCGGACGACCTTATGCACGAACAACTGCATGGCGAACCAGCCGACATGAAACGGGCTCAGCGCCCGCCAGTTGCGGCACACGGCCCGAAAACTGCGATTGACGATTCGCACGCGTCGTCGGAACTCGCCGGCGAAATCTCCTGCCGCGTGCTCGTAGCAAATGGCTTCACGATCGAATACGCCGCGATACCCGCGGATGATGATCTTGAGCGGCAGCGCGAAGTCGTTGATGTCATCGGCGGCCAGCGGTTCAAACAACTCCGAGCGAATGGCGTAGATCGCGCCATCCCCGCACACCACGGATCCCACGCGCGACTCGAACACTTTGACCGCCGTCTCATACCGCCAGTACAACGATTCCGATGTCGACGACGACTCCTCGCTGTCATGATAACGTTGATGTCCTGCGACGAATCCCACCTGCTCGTCGCTGAAGTGCCGGACGAGCTTGCGAATGGCGTCCGACTCGTACATCGAATTGGCGTCGCTGAAGACCAAAATCTCACCTTTGGCCTGGGGCACAAAACGCGTCAGTCCGGCGGATTTCCCGGCCCGTTGTTCCTGGCGACACAACACGACGCCCTGATCCGCGAAATCTCTGACGATCTCGTCCGTCCCATCCGTCGATGCATCCGAGATCACGATGATTTCCAGCGCCCCGTTCGGATAGTCGAGCGCCAACGAATTGGCAATCTTGGGGCCGATGGTCGACTCTTCATTGAAGGCGCTGATCACCAGCGAAACGCGCGGCATTGGGGTGTCCGGCGGGAATCGCGGAGCCCGACGTTGCAAGAGCCACAGGAAGGACGGATACGCGGCATAGGTCAACACGACCAGCACCGCGCAGACCCAGAAGACGGCCTCCGCGAGGGTGATCGCATCGGTCCATCCGGCCGTCAGAAATCGGAAATCAAGCATGGACAACCTGGGGAGCGGAAACGGGGCCCTGTTCGTCCGTGAGGCCGCACAACGTGCGCAGTTCGATCGCCACCTCGTCCCAACGGGCATGCTTTTCGAGCCGCAGCTCGGATGCCTCGCGGCGGTAGCGGTCGACGTCGTGCTGCAGTCGCCGGATCCCGTCCACGATGCTGGCCGCATCGTCGGCGCGGACGAAGACCGTCCCCTTGGGGAAACTCTTGCGGAGGAGATTGAAGTCGGACGTAATCACTGGGATGCCCTGATAGATCGCCTCATAGGCGCCTCTCTGCATCGTATGGTCGCGTGTGGTCAGCGCCATGACGGCATCGCTGCCGAGCATCTGCCCGGCATAGTCGGCATGCGACAGGAACCCGGTAAAGCGAACATTCGCGGGCTTGAGGGCATGAAACTCGGGCTTCAAATCGCGGACATCTCCCGTCACGTGAAACTGGATCTGCGGCGTCTGAGCGGCTGCTCGCAGGAACACGTCGGTCGGCTCATCCGCACAAAAACTGCTGACCACCGTCACGTTGAATGCATCGGGGAGCGACACTTCGTTGGCCTTGGCGAACTCGACAGGGACGTCGCTCACAAGCACGGCGTTCGCTCCCCATTTTTCTACCACACTGCGCAGATAATCGTTCGTGACAATCGTGGCGACTGCTCGCCGCGAGAAGAACCGCTGCAGCCATTGAACATAACGGAACCGCGGATTCAGAAACGCCCCCGAATGAGCGTCGATGACATAACGACCGCCGGACAGCAGGCAGTACAACCACACCGGCCCACAGGCGAACACGGGCGGCACCATGACAAAGACGACCTGCGGTCGCTTGGACCACAGAATGCGGAGCGTGCGAACGGACTGCACCGCGTACTTGATGAGAACGGTCAGCACATGGCTGCCCCAAAACGGAGCATAGACCAGGTGCGACTCGCCCCCAAGACGCGCCGCGATGTTGTCGCTTCGTGAACAATGGGGCGCCCACGAAATGAAGACCGGTTTTTGCATGGAACGTGCGGAACCGCTCATTATCGCATCTGCTCAAACGTCTGGTTGTGCGAACTGGGGCGGCTCAGAAGCTGCGACCGCGACTCGAGAGGCAGGTTGACTCGCAACGTTCTCTGCCAGATGCCCGTCGGACGTCTGCCGATGCCGCGGACCA
>JAHBXU010000777.1 GCA_019636315.1 Planctomycetaceae bacterium
CGGCTGCCGGGCGAACGACCAGAGCATGCGAAACTCCGTCGGCGTCAACAGTAACTCGCGGTCGTCCACTTTGGCCGTGTGGTTGACGCGGTTGATCTCGATTCCGGCAATGGCCACCACGTCGGCCAGGCCACGCGAGGCGGCCGGACGCCGCAATTGGGACTTGATTCGCTCGATCAGCGGCTTCATGCGAAACGGCTTTGTGACATAGTCGTCCGCCCCCATGTTGAATCCAAGAACCTCGTCCGATTCTTCTCCCTTTGCCGTCAGCATCACGATGCGGGCCTTCTGCGTGCGCGGATCACTGCGCAGCTGGCGGCAGACCTCCATGCCGTCAATGACGGGAATCATCAGGTCCAGCACGACGAGGTCCGGAAGAATGGCACGGGCCCGATTCAACCCCGTCTGACCGTCGGCCGCCGTGTGGACCTCGAATCCCTGCTTCTCGAGATTGTACGACAGAATCTCGAGGATCGAGGATTCATCTTCAATTATCAAGATCGTGTGGTTACTCATACAGGAGCCTCAATTTGACTTCGCACCAGATGCCGCCGATGTCGAATCACAGTGCCTTCGACAAGGTAGACGACGTCTTCCGCGATGTTGGTTGCATGGTCCGCGACCCGCTCCAATTGGCGCGAGGCGGAGAACAGATGGAGCAGAGACTCCACGCGATCCGGCATCTCATGCATGAAGCCGATCAGTTCATCGATGATTTCACGGTTTAACGCATCCACATCGTCATCCTCGGCACACACGGCGAGCGCCTTGTCGCAGTCCAGTTCCACATAGGAATCGATGGCGCGATGGAGCATGTCGACGGCAAGTTTTGCCAGTTCCTTCAGTCGATCCGGAATGGCGACTTCCGGGGCGGACGCCAGACCACACGCTCGCTCGGCGATGTTGACCGCCAGGTCGGCCACTCGCTCCAGTTCTCCGGCGACCTTCAGCACGGTGGCGATCCGTCTCAGGTCGACGGCGACCGGCTGATGCAACGCCAGCATCTTCAGGCAGCTCTCTTCGATCCTCACGTCCCAGGCGTCGATTTCGTCGTCCTTCGCTGCCAGACCTTCCGCCAGTTCGTAGTTCAGTTCGTCGAACTGGCCCACAGCCAGATGGATCATTTCTTCCACATGGCCGCACATGGAAATGAGATCCTGGTGCAAGACTTCCAGGTCACGGGCCAAATGCATCGACATCAGTTACTCCTCTGAGACAGACGTCCTTCGCGGGGCGTTCTCCGACCGGGCGGCTCATCCGAACCGGCCGGTGATGTAATCTTCAGTCCGTTGTTCTCTGGGTTTGGTGAACATGGCGGTCGTCACACCGATTTCAATCAATCGGCCTTCATAGAAGAAGGCCGTGTGATCGCTGACGCGTGCTGCCTGCTGCATATTGTGCGTGACGATCACGATGGTGTAGTTCTGCTTCAGGTCGAAAATGAGGTCTTCGATGTGTGCTGTGGAAGCCGGGTCGAGGGCCGACGCCGGTTCATCCATGAGCAGGACATCCGGATTGGTTGCGAGGGCGCGGGCGATACACAGCCTCTGTTGTTGTCCGCCGGATAGTGCCAGCGCCGAGTCCTTGAGCCGGTCCTTCGCCTCGTTCCACAACGCCGCACGCTGTAACGAGCGTTCGACGATCTCGGCCAACTTCCGTTTATCGCGCAAGCCGGCGATGCGCGGCCCATAGGCGATGTTGTCGAAGATTGACTTGGGAAACGGCGTCGACTTCTGAAACACCATGCCCACGCGTTTGCGAATCTGGGCGACGTCAATTCCCGAACCGTAAATGTCGATGCCCTCGAGCAGCACCTGGCCACTGATCCGCGCGTTTTCGATGATGTCGTTCATCCGATTGAGCGTTCGGAGGAACGTGCTCTTGCCGCACCCCGAGGGACCGATCAGTGCCGTGACGGATCGTTCGGGAATCGGCATCGAAATATCGAACAAGACCTGCTGGGCGCCGTAGAAGAAGTTCAGGTGGCGGGTTTCAGCTTTGACGGCGCGCGGCTTCGGCTTGCCCTTGTCCTCGGCGCGCTCCGATTCCTGTCGCTTCTTGACGAGTTCGGACAGGGAACCAAGGGTCGCGGCCATAACGCGTTCACTGGGAGGAGGAATCAACGTGCGCTGCCCACGTTCAGGTGTTCAGTCGCTTCTGGAATCGATTGCGGATGACGATCGCCAACCCATTCAGCGCCACCAGCGCGGCAAGCAACACGAGGATACCGGCCGCCGCGGCATGACGATAGGCGTCGCTTGGCTGCTTGACCCAGTTGTAAACCTGAATGGTCAACGCCGTATACTCGCTGAACGGCGCCTCCAGGACGCGGGGGAACTGCGTGACCAACTCGGAGGCCCGCGTGATGCCCCCCGGCGTGGACCGCAGGAACGTCGCGGCTCCCACCATGATCAACGGGGCCGTCTCGCCGATGGCCCGCGAAGCGGCCAGGATGATGCCCGTCAACACTCCCGGCAACGCGGCCGGCAACACCTGATGCCGAATGGTCTGCCATCGCGTCGCCCCCAGGGCGAGAGACGCATGCCGGATCGACGGCGGAACAGCCCGGAGCGCCTCTTCCGCCGCGACGATAATCACCGGGAGTATCATCAGACTGAGCGCGAGCGCTCCGGCAATCACCGACGCCCCGAGAGGCAACGGAATCCGCACCCCGAGAATATGTATCGCGACGATCTCCAATCCGGTGAGCCGCTGGACAAGTCCTCCGGGACTGAAGATGCCGAACATGCGGACGAACACCGTCAGCCCCAAAATGCCATAGACGATGGAGGGAACCCCGGCCAGGTTGGCCAGATTGGTGCGGA
>JAHBXU010000778.1 GCA_019636315.1 Planctomycetaceae bacterium
CAGGTTTCCTCCGCGCTCGCGGATTGGAGGAGTGCGGGTCAGGCCGCAGGCGATATCGGCTTCTGGAAGCAACACGTCGAGCGCTTTCAGTCGGCGCAGGCCTATGCCCAAGTCGTCGAAGCCCTCTTGGCCAAGGGGGATTCGATTGCTGCCATGGGGTTGCTGATGCAGTGGCTGAGCCAGGTGGATGAGGTCGGATTCGAGTCTCCGCGTGATTCGATCTTCGCCATGCTGATTCGCTGGATGCGTTTGCCAAACTCGGGTGCCGATGCCGCCGCGACGAACCGCGCCGCCCTGCTCCGAAAGATGTTCGATTTTCTGGAGGCGAACGCCGGCGAATTCTGGGCGGTCCCCAATCTGGCCACAGCCGTCGATGAGGCATTGAGCAGCGGAGATTCGTTGTCGGACGATTGGACCGATTCCAGCCTGGATGCCGACGAGGCGGACGAGGAGGACAACCTGTTCGGCGCCGCGTACGAGCAAGTGACGTTTCGCGACAGCGCCGATGATGGCAACTGGGGCGACACGCTCGATGAGGGGTTCGATCTGCAGAACACTGAGTTCGAGTTGATCAACCGGTCGCTCGAACCCCGAATCAAGTTCTTGAATGCCGTCGCCCAGATGTGGCAGATGGCCGCCGTGTCGCTGGCCACCGACGCCTTATCCGACGCTGATCGCGAAGCGATCGGCGGTTGGATCAACACGCTCCGCCGCTGGCAGACGGAGCTGCTTGAGTTAATGAAGTCCGTGTGGACCCACTCCATTGCAACTCCCTCGGGAGATCAGGACGCAAATCTGGAGTTCGATATTCAATGGCAGGTCAAACTGTACGTCATGCATCAGGTCATCGTGACGATGATCGGCTGTCGTCACGCGGAGCGATTACTCCAGAGCGGTTTGCCCGAGAATGATTCCCTGCGCAGGACGGACGCCCACGAACAACAGATCGTCACGCTTCTGGGATGCGTCACGCGCGGCGACGCCGAGGGAGTACTGCAACTGTTGCCCGACTGGATCGCGCGGCTCAAACAAAAGCAACAACTGTTGTACGTGCCGCTCGAACATTCCGGCTCGCCGCAGAACGTGCTGTCCGTACAGTTGCTGCAAACGACCATCCGCTTTCTGCTGGCCTCCCTGCCGCGGCTGGGCCTGCTGCGGAGCACGTTTCAACTGCTGCGGGCGGTCTTTACGATGGAGCGGAACTCCCGGCCCAGCGGACCGGCGATCACCGAGTTCGACCGGGCCTTTCAGGTCGCTCTGCTGCGGACGCTGGAAACCGTTGTCGCCTCCGTTGCCTCGTGGCCGCCCGAAGAATCGAAATCCAGTCTGGAAGAACAGCTGGTGGAGTCGGTCCAGCAGGTGCTTGCGCCGTTTCAGGAACTGTGGGTCAAGCACAGCGAGACGATGCGGCTGTCGGCGGTTGACGCGGATGGCCCGCACCGGGTCGTCGACTGGGAGAGCATTGAGGAATTCATCCGCAGCTATGGCGGCGACTTATTCCACGCGAGCCAACTCACGCTCGGCAACGTGCGGGCCATTCTCCGAATGGGGGTGGAGCATTACCTCGACTATCTGCTGGAAGAACAGGACCCGTTGCATCCCCACAAGCTGATCCAGGATCTGGAGCAGGGAGAGATCGACCGGGACGACGCCGAATGGTGTCTGGAGTTCATTTATTCCGCCGTTGTGGACAAGTTCGACCGGTTTGTCGAGTACAACACGACGACAACGCAGTCCGACTATGGCGAGAAACTACACTGCCTGATCGACTTCTTGCGGCTTGAAGCGCACTACGATCGCGACGCCTGGAATCTCATGCCTCTCAAGATTGCGCACGAAGTGCTGGCGCGGAAGGGACAGGCTGAAGCCGCCATGATCTGGGAGCAGCTCTGCAGCGAGCACTCCTCGGAACGGGCGGAAGGTTATGTCGAGGAATATGTCAAACTGACCCGGCAGCACGGAATGCGGATGCCCGCGATTGCGGATCATCTCCACGACCGGTTCGTCAGGCCGCTTGCGGTGAACCGTATGGTGGCGCTCGTCGAACAGTCCATGGATGACGCGCGCGGCGGCGATCAGAGTTCTCCGACGTTCGCGAAGCTGGAAGCGGAGATTGACGAATACCTGCAAGACTCCTGGGGCTCCGGCGTCGACGTCCCGGAATGGCTGCAGAGTCTGGCGGCCGAAGCCGACCGCGTCGAACTGGACTCCGGTGGGGGACGGCCCGGTCCGACGGCGGAGATTGATCTCCCGCAAATCGTGTTGGATCGGACCGCGCTCTCAGATGAGCTTTCCGATCTGGACAAACCACTCAGGCCGACAAGGCAAAAGCCGGCGTCGCCTCCCAATAAGCCACGTTCCTCCAGTGGAAGAGCGCGCGGAAAAAAGCCGCGTTCCGAACCACCGGATGGCGAGAATGCGGATGATTGACATGTCGACCCGACAGGTGCAACTTGTCTGTCGGCTTCGGGAGGTTGGCGAGCGTCGTTCCCAGCGGTGCAGTCGGAAGTGCCGACCAGCGGCACCTTCCATTTGAGCTGTGACAACGCACAACTCGTCAGGGAAAGGCGCCGCCAGCATCATGTGACGCCGCTGTCCGCCGGGCACAGAGCGCGCTGGTGCACCTTGGGGGCTGACCAGCAACAAACGTCACACGTAGCTGAACTCGGGACGCGGTGGAGGAGTAATGTCGTCCACGTGCAGTGGAGGCGGGGTCGGGCGATAGGCCTGGAAGCCGTCGATCTTGTACTCTTCGAGCAGCAGGTTGATTCGCATCTCAATGCTGGTGAGCTGCTTGCCTTCTTCTTTCGTCGCGA
>JAHBXU010000779.1 GCA_019636315.1 Planctomycetaceae bacterium
CAAGCATCTGTTGTTCGAGCAGGTCTCGGCCATCAACCACCTCAGCAAAGAGGATGCGCCCGCTCAGCTGATCTACGAAAGCCGGCTCGACACACCGATCACGGACCGCCGCGTCGGGATGCACCATCCTCGGTTTGGTCGAGTGCTCAAAGATCGCATGGACGAACTGGGGGTCGAATGTCGGCTGGCGACGGGAGTCAAGGACGGCACGCCTCAAGCATCGCAACTCATCCTGGAGTTCATCGAGCGGCATCTTGCACCTGCCCCCCTCGTCGAGGAGAACCTCACCTACGGAACCGTAGACGGCATGGAACTTCAACTCGATCTGGCGCGGCCGGACGGCGCCGGACCGTTTCCCGTCCTCCTCTTCATCCACGGCGGCGGCTGGTACACGGGAGGACGTCGCACCTACCGCGCGATGATCGAGGAGGCCGCCCGAAGAGGGTACGTCGCCGCCACCATCAGCTATCGACTCATGCAGTTCGACGAAGCCGAAAAGGAAACGACCACGGCCACCACGATCTTCCCGGCCCAGGTGCACGACGCCAAGGCGGCCGTCCGCTGGCTGCGAGCGAATGCTTCAACTTATCACATCGACCCCGCACGCATCGGCGTCACCGGTCACTCCGCCGGCGGACATCTTTCACTCATGCTGGGGCTTACCGATGCGGACGCTCAACTGGAAGGCCTGAGCGGCCATCCGGAGGAATCCAGTCGTGTTCAGGCCGTCGTCAATGTGTTTGGGCCGACGGACATGGCGGCTTGTCATGACGCCAGCTCTGTCGCGTGGATCTTCCGTCTGGTGATGGGCGGCACGCCCGAAGAAGTTCCCGACATGTATCGCGCGGCGAGCCCCGTCAACTATGCCAGCGCCGACGATCCCCCGGTCCTCACCATTCATGGCGATCGGGACCGGCTGGTTCCCATCGCGCAGGCCACAACACTTGAGGAACGAATCCACTCCGCCGGCGGATCGCACACCCTGCTGATCCTCGAAGGGCAGGGACACGGCTTCGGCGGCGAGTACCGCCAGAGGGAGCGGGACGCCACGTGGCATTTTTTCGACCAGCATCTCAAGCCGTGAGAACCCTGTTCTCCCGGAAGTTCCACTCGGCATCCCTTCGAGAGGGGCGGTCTGTAGGGTACCACCCATGACGCACGCAGCCACTTGATAGACATCGTTCCAGACGGCGTCCGGGGCTTCCCTTTGGTTCAGCCCCGGACCCCCACTGTCTGGTATGACCTGGTATGACTCCGTGCAGAGGACTCACCACGGACGCTCACAAGAATCGTCAGTTAATGACGTCTCGTTTGGCCGAAGTTCCGGCACGGGAGATGGCCACGACCAGGTAGGTGATCTGTTTGGCAGCCGCAGGGTCGCCTCCGGGTCGCGTGGTCTGGCCGAGCGTGCCGACGATGAACGGGATGGGCGGCTCGCCAGGAGCCGCGACCGGCACACGGACGGTCGTCGCCAACTCGCGGGTCCCCATGTTGATCCGGTCGATCGCCGCTTCGGAGCGTGCTCCGGGCAGATCAACCTGTGCGGGTGCGACGGCCGGACCGAATCTCTGCGGATTGGCCGACGACGGGGCGCGGCCTGCCCCGGACTCGCTGACGATCCTGACGGGGTCGCCGGCGTCGTTCCACTCAGTGCTGCGGCAAATGATATCCAGCAGCGCCGATTGCCCGGCCGAATCAATGCTGGCCGAGAGTTCCAGGATCGTGCCGATGTGAGGATAATCGACGACCGGTTGGTATCCAACAACATAGGCGCTCACCACGGGCACCGCACTGCGGACGATGCTTCTTCGCTGCCCCGAGGCGAGATGCACTTTTTGACCGCTGAAGCAATTGATCCGGCCGCTTTCGTCGGCAGCGCGCTGCAGATCGTCCAACAATGGTCCACGCAATGTCTTGTCGTTCTGGGCTGCGGCGATGCGGGTGGCCCACCCGTGCGCTTCATCACCCGGCGCCGTTGTCAGCAGGAATGTTTGAATCGTCAGCATGGTCTGATGGTCGGCCATCTGCGAGAGCGCGTCCAAGAGTTGTCGAATTTCTCGATGCGCCTCCTCCGTTTGTCGGATGACGAGGGACGTTCCCAACGCCAGGATAGTCGCTTCGCCCCCCATACTTGACCACGACGCGGGGCTGATCGTCTGTTGAATGACATCGATCAGTGCGTTGGTGTCGATGTCGTTGTGGACGGTGGTCCCGAGCCCCCCCATGCCTGCGCCGATCTGAAAGAAGCCACCACCACCACCACCCACACCTCCACCACCCATTCCCCCTCCGGAAGGAACGGCTTCGCCAGCACCACCAACTCCTGCAGAGACTGGCGAGGGGCCAGTCGTCGGCAAGCCCGGACGATAGGGGTAGTCCGGAACGGTGCGGACGATCTCCGCCACGGAGTAGACACGGACAACCATCGCCTCCGCGGCCCGGGCCTGTTCGGCCCACGAAGACACACTCACGACAGTCGAGAGAACAAGACAGCGGACGAGCATCACAAACCTCCATTGGGAAGTGGGGGACCGGTTGAATTGAAGCAGTTCGCTCTCGCTCGTTCCCAAACTCCAGCTTCGGAACGAGGGAGTGTGAAGGGAAACTTGCAGAACTCACAGCGGAACTCCCGCCTGAACCGGTGTGATCAGAAATTGCCGCGCGGCTTCCGTCAGATGCACGGTCGCCATCACCTCCGGATGCCGCCGGGCCGCGGCCACGAAGGCTCGCGCTTCGGGATCGCTGCGCTGCATCAGCGCCAGCCACAACTCGGAGTGGGTGGGGTGATTACGAACCAGCACCATCAGAGTGCGC
>JAHBXU010000078.1 GCA_019636315.1 Planctomycetaceae bacterium
CGCTTGCGCTTCGACACCCGTTCGGAATCGAAACGGGAGATTGTTCAGATGGATCGTGTGCTGTTCCGTCGCGGCTCGGGCGGCCGTGACAACCTCGCGGAGTTCATCCAGATTGCCGGGCCAGACGTATCTGCGGAATGCCGTCCAGACGTCATGGGAAAGCTCAGAGACTTGATGTTCCTGATCGCGATTCAGTGATTCGAGGAAATACTGCGCGAGCCATTGCAGGTCGTCGGCTCGCTCTCGGAGCGGCGGAACACAGATCTGCTGCGTTGTGAGGAGTTGATACAACTCGACGCTCAACCGATCATCCCGGACAGCCTCCTCCAAACCTCGTTCACTGCTGGAGAGCAGTCTCACACGCGGCCCTCGCTCTGCTCCTGCGGAATTTCCAGCCGCAGCCTCCCCTCCAGTTCTGGCCCCGGTCTCCTCGACGCGGACGTCCAGGGAATGCTCCAGGGAATCGCTCCACTCCCGCAGCAACATCTCTTGAACCGTATCGGGAAGCCGATCGACATGGCTGAGATACAGAGTGCCGGGAGCGAGGATCGTTACTTCCGGATCGTGCGCGTCGCGGAACACGCGTCGGACGGCGTCTGTCAATTCAGAACGTGTGAGCCGCGCGGCATCCAGGGGAACAAACACTTTTCGTCGCTGCGCACTTTGCATGTGCAGGACGCGCGCCAGATGTTCCTTCCCCGTTCCGGATTCTCCCTGCAGATGGACGCTGCCGTTGTGCCGGCGCGCCATCTCCAATTGCTGCAACGTGCGGCGAAAGGCCGCGCTCGCTCCGACGACATTCGACATCTGGTATCGCTGCCAGAGCTCCGCCCGGAGTGCGGCCAGTTCGGCATGTCGTTGCTGGTCAGGCGGTTCCCGCTCGGCGACGGGCGTCTCAGGACGAGGTGTGATGGCCCCGAGCACACGGGCGGACGGCAGTTCGGTATCCGGTAGCGGAAGGAAGTGGATCAATCGCGGCAGACGATCACCGTTCCGTGTTACGACCAGTGCAGAAACCGTTTGCGCGCGCCCCTCGAAAGCCTGAGGCGGCGGACAGAGCACACCGGTCAATGCTTCCAATTGCGTGTGATCCGGTTGCGAAACGAAATCGCAAGTCTGTCCAAGGACCTCCGCTGCCGACCAACCGGTGAGATGCACGCAACCGGCGTTAAAAAAGACGATCCGCCGTCGCGGATCGACGACGAACAAGGGGGTTGCGGTCGACGCCAGCCAGGTGGCCAATCCACGTCGCGGTCGAGCTTGAGGAGACATCCGGTGCGCTGCAGACGGAATCGTTCAGATATGGCAACTTGAGCAGGGTGCGTCCCTCAGTGTACGCGAACCTCGCTTGAGGTCCAACGGGCTCCGACATCGCGTGGTGGATCCACTGAATCATTGCGTGCGATTCCGTGGCATGGCGTGACGACCTTCGCCGGGTCGCCATGTACGAATGGATGCTTCCGGCACAGGCTCCCCCCACCTTGCGGCTTGAGATCCTGGCAGGCTCGAAATCATTCCTGCTGAGCCGGCTCCAACGCCTGGCATCGGCCAGTCAAACCTGCAACACGGCCGCAAGGTTGCTCCCTCCGCTTTTGCTGATGGGCTATGATATGAGGCGCCGTCGCGACGTCGGTTGATGCCATGGTTAATGCCATCAAAGTCATTCGCGGCGCACCGCAATGAAGGAAACCGAGGGGGCCCACACAATGGATATTGAATCCAAGCTTCAAGAAATGGGACTGGCGCTCCACGACGCTCCGGCGCCCGTCGGCGCTTATCTGCCGGCCGTGCGCGTCGGCAATCTCGTCGTCGTGAGCGGACAATTGCCCCTGACGGGGGGGAGACTCCTCGCGACAGGGCCGGTCCCGAGTCAGACAACGGTTGAACAGGCGCAATCTGCCGCGGCGCAGTGTGTTCTGAATGGACTGGGGGCGCTCAAGGCCGTGTTAGAGGGCGATCTCTCCAGTTTAATTCGCGTCGTCCGGGTCGGTGTGTTCGTTCAGAGCGACAACGGCTTCTCCGACCAGGCGCAGGTCGCCAATGGAGCCAGTGAGATGCTGCAACAGCTTCTGGGCGACGCCGGCAAACACGCCCGAGCCGCCGTCGGGGTCAACGCACTTCCCAAGAACGCGGCCGTCGAAGTCGAGTTTGTGTTTGAGGTCGCATAGCATCGCCGGATGACCGTGACGCCAGCCGCGCACCATGACGCCGTCGCTTTTCGTCACACACTGCAGACATCCTGTTGACCGGGCTTGCCTGTGAGTCTTAGGATGGATTGGGCGGCATCCGGCCATTCCGACGGCGGAATCTTGACATCCGTTCAAACCGGCAGAGTCGGCACAACGCAGCGGTCTTGTGCTTATCGTCAAATTGTCGGGAAATGCTCACGTCCCGGCCGATGAAGTACGAAACAGGCCGTTGCGCCTGTTACGATGAGTGTGCGTGAACCCATTGGTTGCGGCGAAAGGTGCTCGTATGCATTGGCTCGGCAAAGTGCTCCCTTGGGTCATCGGCGTCCTGGCGCTCGTGGCATGGGTTCTGACGTCGATGTTGTATGACGCTCAGGGGGCCTGGCAACAGCGGGTCGAAGAGCGGCTCGCCAAGCGGGACCAACTGGCCGAGCAGTTGCGTCAAAAGTCGCTGGCCGTGGCCAATCTGGAAGCCGACGTCAATCGCACGATGATGCCCTGGGGCCGCGCCTGGGAATTGGGTCCGCAGCAGGTTCAGCTGCTCGATGCGGCGACCGGCAAAATTCTGCTGGGAATCGGGCCGACGAACGCCGAGTTCGCGCTCCGGGAATCCTCACAGGGGCGGCAGTTGCCCGAGGTCTTTCTCTTCGAGAAGAACGCGGACGGGACGTCCAAGTACATGGGCGCTTTCCGCGTCACAGCCGTCGAGCCGGATCGGGTGACCGCCCAACTGATTCGGCAGCCATTCCCCGGTGAAGCGGAGCAATGGCAAGCGGCGGACGGCGTTCGCGTCTGGGAGAGCATCCCCAGCGACTGGCGAGCGCTGCATTCCGAACTGCAGGCGCAGTTGGCCATCGCCCAGCATCAGGTGATCGATCATGAAGCTCGGCTGGCGATTCAAAGGAAGATGGTCGCCGAATCGCAGAAGCAACTCGAACGGCGTGTGGCCCAACTCCAGGGGAACGCCAATCCCATCGAAGGCGCAGGACAGGACACGCTGGACGGTCTCGTCCTGGCCTTGCGAAAGGAAGAAACCACACGCAATGAGCAGTTGTTCGTGCTCAACCAGTTGCGTCACGAGTTCAACTCCAAGTACAACCTGTTAATGGAGTTGCTGGAACAGAACCGCGTTCTGGCCGGTCAGCTTCCCGAAGCCGAATCGGACGAGCCGTCGCGGCCGGCGGTGGGAGACCGACAGTCTCCGTTGCTCCAGCGATAGTTGGTGGCGCCGCAGTGCGCGATCAGGCCTCCCCGGACGCTCGCCGCCGGCTGATCGCGGGTGAGGGGAGAGGACGTTGCCGGTTCCGAATGGCGGTCAGGGAGGTTGAGCGTCAGCTATGGGCATCGAGAGCCGTGAATATCTGCGTGGAGGATCCGGTCCCCGCGCCTTCAGCGGCGGCGGCGATGTCGTTACAAAAATCATCATCGCCAACGTGGTGATCATGGTGTTGCAGCTGATCTGGACGCGGCCGCTCGTCGTTGAGACGGAGTTCGGTCGCGTCGCCGTTCCAGGAGCGACGGAATCGGTCGTCCAGAGTTGGCTGCAACTGGAAGGCGACGATATCTTCCGCCGCTTCCAGCTCTGGCGATTGATCACCTACGCGTTCTGCCACGACCGCCACAGCGTCTTTCATATCCTGATCAACATGTACGTCCTGTACCTCGTGGGACGTCGCCTCGAATCGGTGTATGGATCGCGAGAGTTTCTGCTGTTCTATTTGACGGCAGCCGTGGTCTCCGGCCTGGCGTTCTTGCTGATGGAGTTGACGTTTGATCCTGGAGTGCCGGTGATCGGGGCGTCTGGCGCGGTGGCCGCGGCGTTCATCGCCTATGCCATGCGCTATCCGGACGAGGTCTGGCGTCTCTTCGGGCTGGTCCCCGTCCAGGTCAAATGGCTGTGCGGGTTGTACCTTGTGTTTGATCTGTACCCCGTCCTGCAGCAGATTGGTGGAGTCCGGGGGAACTCGGGTGTCGCGCATGCGGCCCACCTGGGCGGCTACCTGTTCGGCTTCCTGTACGAGCGCAATCACTGGCAATTGAGCGGGCTCGTCAGTTGGTGGCGGATGCCGACATGGAAACTGCCGCGTCGCCGCAGCCATCTGCGCGTCTATCAGCCTGAAGAGGAATTTCAGAATCTCGACTCTCAGGTGGATGAGCTACTGCAGAAAGTCCACGAGCACGGAGAGGCCAGCCTGACGGAAAAGGAGCGGGCCATCCTCAGTGAAGCGAGCCGCCGGTACCGAAACCGGTTGTGATGCGTCGGCCGATCCGCGATGATGGCGACGAGGCAGCGACTTCTCGTCTCCTGCGGATGATTCGCGATGTTGAACATCGGACGATTGTGGGCTCGCCAGTGCGGCGGCGTGACCCGCCGGGAACTGCTGCAGGCCGGCGCTCTCGGTGCTGCGGGCCTGACGCTGGGCGACTTGCTGCGAGTCGAGGCCCGAGCGTCGGAAGGCGCCGCGTCTGCCCGCTCGGTGATTCTCCTCTGGCTCTGGGGCGGCCCGAGCCATCTTGATACGTTCGACATGAAGCCGCAGGCGCCGATCGAGTATCGTGGTCCCTACGCACCCGTCGCCACGAGTGTGCCGGGGTTCCAGATCTGCGAACTGTTGCCTCAATTGGCCCGCCGCGCAGACCGTTATACGACGATCCGTTCGTTGCACACGGGCTCGAATGATCACGGCATCGCCGGCACCGTCGGACTGACGGGCACGCAAGATGGCGGAACGAGTCTCAGCGGGCAGATCATGTCCGGACAACTGAAACCGACGCACGGGGCAATTGCAGCCCGGCTCATGTCGCGGCATCGCGACGTCCCTCAGTTCATGACGCTCGGCGGATTTCTCCATCAGGGAAAACGGGCCATCTCGGGCGAAGACGGTGGACTCCTGGGAGCACTCTACGACCCGTTCCGCCTGGATTACGACCCGATTCAGGGGGTGAAGATTCCCCAACTCGATTTGATCGACGGCCAGACGCCCGATGGGATGTCGGCTCGGCGGTCACTCCTGACGTCGCTTGACGGATTGCGGCAACAGGTGGAAAACTCCACGTCGTTCGGGCGGCTGGACCAGTTCTATCAGCAGGCGTTCTCGCTGCTCACATCGCCCCAGGCGCGGCAGATCTTTGAGTTGAACGACGAGCCGGACGCGTTGCGCTTGCGATATGGCCGATACCGATTTGGACAGTCGTGCCTCCTGGCGCGCCGACTGATCGAAGTGGGTGCGCGGTTTGTGCAGGTCAATTGGAGTTCGCATGTCGAACCGGTCGAGGACACGGGCGACGGCGGCTGGGACATGCACGATCGCAATTTTCAACAGTTGCAGGATCGCCACGCCTGGATGCTCGACCAGGCGATGAGCACGCTCCTGGATGATCTGGAAGAACGAGGACTTCTCGACGAGACCATCGTCGTGGCCCTGGGAGAGTTCGGGCGCACGCCCAGAATCAACGGCAAGTCGGGACGCGACCACTGGGAGCACGTCTACAGCGGCCTGGTTGCCGGAGGAGGCATTCCGGGCGGCATCGTGCTCGGCGCGAGCGATCGACTGGGGGAACATCCGGCATCCCGCCCCGTGACGCCGGGCGATCTGTTCACGACAGTGTTGTCCCGATTGGGCATCGGCACGTCCGATCTGACGGGCATTGGCCTGGTCCCCACGGGTGAGGTGATCGAGGAACTGGCGTGAAGCGGGTTCGGATCAACACCTGGAATGAACCCGCCGACTGGGTGTGACCGTTCGCGTTGATCGAGAAACGACGGCCCGGTGTCGGCACCCCGCTGTTGACAATGCCCATATCCGTTAGAGGCGGCAGTCACCGTCCAGTCCCTTTTACCCAACTTGGCTGTCAGGCAGTCTCAACGCATCTCCTACACAACCATTCGACGATACAACCGACCGGGGAAAGAGATAATTTCACGCGTACGTTCTCTGAAAGATTGAAGTCGGACAGTCGCCACGACATCATGTGGAGGTCGGTTTCACTGAGACACACATCCCGGAGTGATACAATGTTGCCCACGTCGTACGCAGACATCGAATTGTTGGAATCCGAGGAGCTGCCGATGCGCACATTGGTTGCCCCGCCGATCCTGGCCCGCGAGCTCCGGCTGGCGCTGGAGGCTCTCGACCTGACCATTCAGACCGGCACCCGAGACGCCGTGCTGATCTCCTCCGATCTGTTCCATGCGTTCCAGGAATGGAACGCCGCAGAAGACGAGACGCCGGACGCCGAGTGGAACTGACCCCTGGCGGTCGATTGAGGCAGCAGACGAATCGCGACGTCGCTGCCTCCGCTGCCGTTGCCCTGCGATCTACAGCAGCTCGCGGGGGACTTGGCCGCCCGGAAGGAGATGCACCGGGCGATTGCTGCGGTCCATGATCGTGTCGTCCGGCTTCAGGCCGAGGGCGTGGTACACGATGGCGCAGAAGTCCTCGACGCCGATGGGACGGGACGTCGGGTGTTCGGCCTTGCTGTCGGTGCTCCCAATAACCTGCCCGTGACGGAACCCTCCGCCGGCGAGCAGAATGCTTTGCGCCTGCGGCCAGTGGTCGCGCCCGGCATCCTTGTTAATTCGCGGCGTGCGGCCGAATTCCCCCGCGGTCATCACCAGCGTGTCGTCCAAGAGGCCGCGGTCCGCCATATCCTGGATCAGCACGCCGACCGCCCGATCGTGCCGCGGCAGCTTGTTATCGAGCGCGCCCTTAATGTTTCCGTGATCGTCCCAATAGCCGGTATTCAGCGAGACGAACCGCACACCGGCTTCAATGAGACGCCGCGCGAGGAGCGCCTGCTCACCCCAACCGTCGCCGTACCGCTCACGTAGGGCGGCCGGTTCCTGCTCCACATCGAACGCGGCCCGCACCTTGCCGGAGAGCACAATGTCGAGCGCCTGTTCGTTGACGGCGTCGACATTCTGGAAGACGGGATCCGTGTCGATGGACCGTTTGAGACCGTCCAGTCCCTGCTGCAATGCGAGACGGTTCTGCAACCGGTCCTTCGTCAGTCCGTCGACGAGTGCGAAACTCTTATGGTCACCGGTCGGCAAACGGCCCGCTTCGTCACCATAGCTGAACTCGCCGTAACGAAACGGATTATGCGCCACACCGAGCCACGCACCGCCGTGATAGCCGAACCCGCCGTCATTCATGTTCACGCCAGCGAGTGAGCCGGGCTGCGTCGGCCCCAGCAGGTGCGAAGCGATCGCGCCCATTGAGGGTTCTCGCGCCGGTCGATCGGAGCCGTTCGCACCGCGGCGGCCGGTCAGCATCCAGTGCGCGGCGGCCCAGTGATCCCCATCGTGATGGCTGAAGCTGCGGATCACGCTGCAGTGATGCATGATCTTCGCGTGATGCGGCATCAACTCGCCCACGTCCAGGCCGGGCAGCGTCGAAGCGATTGACTGATACGGGCCACGATACTCGGCTGGCGCGAGCGGCTTCATGTCAAAGGTGTCAAGTTGCGACGGTCCTCCATGCTGCCAGATAAGGATGACCGATTTCTTTGATCGTCCGGCGGAGCCTGTCGCCGCTTCGCTCCGGAGGACATCCGACAAGCTCAATCCAAAGGCGCTCAACCCGCCAATCCGCAAAAACTGCCGACGGGACACTCTGTCGCAAAATTGCGATCGGGAACCAATGAGATCGAACATGAATTTGGAGTCGCGAAAGGCGGCGGGGGGGGATGGATTCGATTCTCTCGGGCGGGACCAACGGCGCAGCCGGGCGAATCGTATTCTAACACACCCCGCACGACGGGCAAAGGAGAACTGCAACCCCCGCAGGGCTGGGGGCTGGTATCGTTTCGTAGCGAGGGGATTAGGGAGGACTCTGGAAGACGGAATGCGTGTTTGAGTTCCGATTTGACAAGGGGGACAAGCCGTGACGACCTGGCCAGAGCGGGTCTTGCGGCGCAAACGGCTGATGAGTGGGTGGTGCTTTGGGGGAGTTGCGGCGATCGGACCGTCGCTCTGGCAGAGCTCTCGACCGACTGTTCGTTGCGTTTTATTGCGGCATTCATCGACGCGGGAGGCCGCACAGATTTCGGCAGGCCACGTCGCGTTGAGGGCGAGGGGGCAGCAGCGCGCCGCGATCCCCTCAGCTCGCCGTCAACAGCGCGGACACCCGTCGATGATCGACCTGGGACGTCTCGCAGGCCATGTCAGCGACACTCGGTATCGAGTAGGCGAAAAATCAGCTGTGGCCAAAGGGAGCCGAGGCGGAGTTGGGTGATCTATCGCAAGTGGGCCCGTCAATCTGTCGGGTCATTTCCAGCACCGAACATCGGACGGACTCCTGACGGATTCAGACTCCGCAGCCGCAGCCGGTCTCCCAGACACGGCCATCAGCCGCCATGACGGGCATATGGTCGTGAACGGGTGGAGTCGGTTGCGAGTTGTTGTAGCCCCCCACGGTGCGGACGGGAGACCAGTCGGGAGAGACAGGGGGCAGGTCCGGTGATAGCTTGGCATATTCGCCCACGCCGTGGACGACGCGGCCTCCGACCATTGTCAGGACGCATTCCAGCCCGCGGATTTCCTCCGGTTCGACAGCGAAGTAATCGTCGCTGAGAACAGCCAGGTCGGCGAAGCGTCCCGGTTCAAGCGTCCCTTTCCGATCATCCTCATGGCTGAACCAGGCGCTGCCGTGAGTGTAGAGCCGCAGGGCTTCTTCACGGGACAGGCGATCGGCCTCATCATGCAGCACCGTTCCGCCCACCGTCTTCGACGTGACCATCCACCACAGGCAGGTCCAGGGGTGATAACTGGCGACGCGGGTGCCGTCAGTTCCGGCGCCGACAGGGAGTCCCATCTCAAGCATGCGTCGCAGCGGCGGCTTGCGATTGGCTGATTCGAGGCCGTAGCGGCGGATGTAGTATTCGCCCTGGTAGGCCATACGGTGCTGAGTCGCGATGCCACCCCCCAGCGCCTGAATGCGTTCGAGGTTCTTATCGGAAACCGTCTCGGCGTGATCGATGAACCAGCGGAGCTTGTCGATCGGGTTGTCGCGGTGGACCCGTTCGAAGATGTCGAGAAACCGTCCAATCGATTCATCGTAGGTCGCATGAATTCGCCACGGCCAGCGGGCCTCGGCCAGTTTATGGACGACCGCTTCCAGCTCCTGTTCCATGAGGGGCCGCAGATCGGGACGCGGCTGCAGGAAATTCTCGAAGTCGGCAGCGCTCCAGACAAGGTTTTCGCCCGCACCGTTCACTCGCAGCAGGTCGCTTCCTTCGCCGGGACTGGTCATGCCGAGCCAGCGGGTGTAGTCGGCCAGTTCCTCGCCCGATTTTTGAGCGAACAGGCTGTAGGCGATTCGCACCGTCAGATGTCCCTCGTCATCGAGCTTCTTCACGACGGCATAATCTTCGGGATAATTCTGCCCACCGCCGCCGGCATCGGAGACGCTCGTCACACCAAACCGGTTCAACTCACGGAGATAGTGCCGCGTCGAGTTCAATTGATCCTCGAATGACAACTTCGGAGCATTCGCAATCGTTGAATAGAGAATGAGCGCGCTCGGTTCGGCGATCAGCAGGCCGGTGGGGTTTCCTTTGCCGTCGCGGGCGATCAATCCTCCGGGAGGATTCGGCGTGTCCCGATTGAAGCCGAGCACCCGCAATGCCGCCTGATTCAGCAGGGCCGAGTCATACAGGTGCAACAGGAACACCGGCGTGTTCGGCGCGGCCTTGTTGATTTCATCCAGCGTCGGCATCCGGCCTTCTTTGAACTGAAACTCGTTCCACCCGCCGATGACTCGCACCCATTGCGGCGGCGGGGTGATGGCGGCTTGTTGTTTCAGTTGCTCCAAAGCTTGAGCCAAATTCGGTACGCCGTCCCAGCGCAGTTCCAGGTTGTAGAACAGCCCCGCGCGGATCACGTGCAGGTGAGAATCGTTCAAGCCGGGAATGACCCGCCGATGGTTCAGGTCGATCTTTTGCGTCTGTGCGTTGGCGAGTGCGAGAATCTCGTCATCGGTTCCAATCGCCGACACCGTCCCGTCACTCACTGCAATGGCGGAGACTTCCGGCTTGTCCTTGGCGAGCGTGGTGATTTTGCCGTTGTAGAGGACGAGTTGGGGGGCCATTGGTCAATCTCCTTTATGGTTCCGAT
>JAHBXU010000780.1 GCA_019636315.1 Planctomycetaceae bacterium
AAGGCGCGCTCCTTCAGTTCGTCCATCTTCGCTCGAATGGCCTGCGCCGTGTCGAGTGCATTCGAGCCGGGGAGCTGAAACACGGCCAACGTCACCGATGGCTGGCCGTCCAGATAACTGTTGACGTCATAGTTCTTGGCGCCGAGTTCAATGCCTCGCTCGAGCACATTGCCGGCCGCATCGAGAATGTCTTCGCGCACGACGTCGCGCAAGTAGACAAGTTGACCTGCATCGCCGGTCTTGATGATGATGTCGGCAAACTGCTCGGGACTCGACAATCGGCCCTGGACGCTGACGGGCAACTGGAAAGGCACCGGGACGCCGGACATGATCGGCGGCTGCCCGATCCGTCCGGCCGCCACCTGCACATTCTGCTCCCGGATCGCCCGCAGGACATCACTCGCCGTCATGTTGCGTGCCGCGAGCTTATCCGGGTCAAGCCAGACGCGCATGCTGTAGTCGCGCGGCCCGAGGAACGCGACGTCCCCCACGCCCTGGATGCGAGCCAGATCGTCCTTGACGTTCAGCGTGGCGAAGTTGCTGAGGTAGAGCTGGTTCTTACTGTTATCGGGGGAAACCAGGTTGACACACATCAGAATGCTGGGCGACTTCTTTTTGGTCGTGACGCCGATGCGTTTGACCTCTTCAGGCAGCTTGGCCTCCGCCACGGCGACGCGGTTCTGCACGAGCACCTGGGCCGTGTCGAGGTTCGTCCCGAGTTCAAAGGTGACGTCCAGCATCATCTGGCCGTCGTTCGTGCACTTGGACGACATATAGAGCATCCGCTCGACGCCGTTGACCTCCAGTTCGATGGGCGTTGCGACGGTCTCGGCGACGGTGACGGCATTGGCCCCGGGATAGGTCGCCGTCACCTGCACCGTCGGCGGAGCGACGTCGGGATACTGGGCGATCGGCAACTGCAGGAGCGCGACGCCGCCCACGATCACAATCACGATGGACAGGACCGTGGCGAAGATTGGGCGATCGATAAAGAAATGCGAGATCATGAAATCGTTTGTTCAGAACCTGCGAGTGTCGTGGTCCGCGGCGCGTTACTCCGATCTGGCGACAATGTGCCCCGCTTCGTCCATCGGCTCAACCGGATAGTTCAGCCTTGCCCGTTGCAGGCCCTGGACGATCACCCGATCCTCGGTACGCAAAGGCTCGGCATCGCTCTTGGCCGGCGACACCACCCGCAGACCGTCGTCCAACAGGCGTCCGAGTTTGACGTCGCGCCTCGTCACGATGTTGTCCGCATTCAAACAGAGCAGGTACTTCTGATCGAGGTCGGTGAGAATGGCCGTATCCGGCACGAGAACTCCTTGGTACGGATCGCTCACGGGGACGCGGACCCGGCAGCGGCTGCCGGGAATAAAGAGGCCGGCCGAATTGTCGGCCCTCCCACGAATTTCGATGGTGCCCGTTGCAGAATTGATGCGGTTATCTGCGAAATCAAGGATGCCCTTGTGCGGAAACCCTTCGTCCAGCTCCATCGCAAATTCGAAGGGAATCTCTGATTCTTCCAGCGGCCTGGCTTGCTCCGGATGAGAAGCCAATCGACGACGGCGATAGCGGATCAGCGACGGCGAGTCGACGTTGAAGTACACATAAATGGGGTCGAGCGAGACGATCGTCGTCAGGAGCGGGTCGCCACCGCCGGCGTTGACCAGATCTCCGACCGTTAAGAACGCCCTGCCGACCTTGCCGCCAATCGGAGCGGTAATTTTGGCGTATTCGAGATCCAGATTACGTCGCTTGATTTCATCGGCCGCGGTTGCCACCTGGGCATCCCACGTTTTACGCGCCGCCTGCCGCTGTTCAAGGTCTTGAGACGTCACGGCCTTTTTGTCGTAGAGCTGCTGGTATCGCTCCTCTTCCTTAATCGCCTGCTCTTGCGACGCCTGTGCCACCGCGAGTTGTCCCTGGGCGCGCCCGATTTCCGCGAGGAACGGGCTGGGATCGAGTTCAAACAGCAACTTGCCGGCCGGGACGATCTCTCCATCGACGAAGTCGACTTTGACGATGTGCCCACGCACACGGGAACGAATCTCGACTTCCGCGGACGCCGCCGTCCACGCGTTGTACTCCTCGTAATCAGTCAATTCGCGCACCTGCGGATGGGCGACAGTGACCTTGGGCGGAGGAGGTTCTGCAATGGCCGGCGGTTTGGCACATCCTTGCGGGAGGGCCAGAACGCATCCAATCAATCCGACAAACAGAATGTCCCGCGCACGACTCGCCATAGGAAAATCGATCTTAAGGCTTCGACACAAAACTTCGCCCCGCGAGAACTTCCCGCAAGGCGTGAACCAGATCCGACGCCAGCCTCGGTTTGACGACATACCCCTGCGCTCCCAGTTCCAGAGCCCGGCGGACGAGATCTTCATCCTGGTGGACGGTGAGAAACACCAATCTGGCGCGGCAGGCATCCGATGCAAGACGCCGCGCGGCATCGAAGCCATTCAATACGGGCATCGAGATATCCAACACCACGATATCGGGATCCAGCCGGCCGGCGGCCTCAATCAATGCCTGACCGTTGCCCACGCTTTCCACGACGTCGAACTCAGCCTCCAGCATGGTTGCTGTACAGTTCAGGAATTCCGGGTGGTCATCGGCCAATACGATACGCGGGCGATCCATGACAATTTCCTGTCCGGCCCCCGATAGTGGAGCGACGCGCTCAGTGCGTGGCTGGCGGGTGTTGGCAACATCCAGGATGTTCCTCAAACGGTAACGAGGCATCACCCTTCCCGAAACTGGTAAAAGTAACAGGTTTCGGAAAAACAAACTGAC
>JAHBXU010000781.1 GCA_019636315.1 Planctomycetaceae bacterium
TCCGGTGGGTCGGTGGATTCCGACGGAATGACGCTCTCGTCGCGAAATACAATATTGGCCGCTCCGATCCGTAGCATGTCGCCCGGATCGAGCACCGTTTTCTGCACCAGCGTTCCGTTGACCTCCACGCCGTCCAAACCGGCGGCGACGACCTCGTATCCGGATGATTTTTTCCAGCTGATGCGGCAATGCATTGGCTCGACATCATCTCCGGAGAGACTGATGTCGTTCGAGGGATGTCGGCCGATGGAGATCGGCTGCCGCTTATCCAACTCGATCTTTCGCCGGGCGCCGGCGCCGAAATCGATTTCCAGATACGTCATAGATGACCTTGATGCGTTCGACTTCTGATCGACTGTTCGGATGGGCGAAATGGGCGATCCAACGCCAGAACGCTGATCGATTCAGGATCCGGGATCGGCCGTGTTCGACCAGAGTGACCAGGCCGAGCTGCAGGACCGGTCCTGCAGGGTTTTGATTTCTTGATTCGTCGAGAGACCGCGCCGGATCGACGGTCGACTCCCGGCACGACCCGCGTCATTGCTTTTCACTCCGAAACACACGACGAACGCGCTGCATACCGACCTCGATACCCGTGTCGAGGACGGCCACGACGGTGCCGTGTTTCGCCTGATAATTCGGCTCGATGATCATCTCCCGCTTTTGCTCGGTCGACATCGGTCGGAGCAGGACGTCCTGCAGTTCGCCTAATCCACCGACTGGCTGATCATCGACGAAAATTGTGTTGCGTTCGTCGATCTCCACAATCACAGCCTGATCCGCCAGATCCTCAATCTGGGGCATCTGTGCGAAGCCTTCTTTGTCTTCTTCGGGCGCTTCGGTCTGCATGGATTTCTGCAGACTGAACGACGCGGTGATCATGAAGAAAATCAGCAACAGGAACGTGACATCCACCATCGGCGTCATGTCCAGTCCCTCATCTTCGATCGTGCGTCGCGACAGGACGAAACCCTCATCCTCGTCGTCCTCGTCTGTGGTTGAAGGTGCAGGTTCCGATGGACTGGTTGCAGCAACGGTCGGTCGACGTTCTGCGGCGCCTTCCGGCGGCGCGGCGACCGCACCGGCCGGCACGGGCACTTCGATCTCCTCCCGACAGGCCGGGCATGCGACGACCGCGCCCGCCTTGCGTTCGGCGATGCTCAGTTTGCTCTTGCAGGCTGGGCAACGAAACTGGATGGCCATTCAGGTTTCCTGATCGAATCAGCGGCGACCAGACCGGATTCGATCCTCTCGAGTACGAGCGACTGATCCTCACTCGCTGTGCCGGTTCGACGATGCCGCCGACCTCACGCGCGGGCCGCAACAGCGTCCTCGTCTCTATTGTTTGTCTTGAACACCGATAAAGAAAGCGCTGACGCCTTCCACCTGATTTGCCGCGCGGGCCACTTCTTCAATATATCCCGCGGGAAGTTCGCGGTCCGCCTTGATGATGACGGTTTTCCTCGGCTTTCGGGAGTCGCTTAGCTGCTGCTGCACATAGGCGGGGATTTCGCTCAATGCTGCCGGCGATCCTGTGACTCCGTCGCCCAGATAGATCCGCGGCTCGTCGCCGCGCAAAGCGACTGTGATGACCGTCGCCGTGTCTGTACTGACTCCCTTTCCATGTCGCGCTGGCGGTACCTGCAGCGTCGACTCCTGCGTCATGGTGGATGTCATGATGAAGAAGATCAGCAGCAGGAACGTGACGTCGATCATGGGCGTAATGTCCAAGTCGACGTCGGATTGAATCCGCCGCTGCTTCGACGTCGCATCACTGAAGAGAGCTCTGCCGGCCATGTCGCTTGCACGTATTCTCTCAGAAGGGCGTGGACGGACGTTACGCCGTCAGTTACGCCGCCGCCGCCGTCTCGAGGTCATCGAGAAATTCACTGATGTGCTGCTGCACCGAGTCCTGCAATTTTCCTATCCGCACCTGCACCATCGCGCCCAACAGCACAAGCGGGACCGCCACGGTGAGACCGATCGCGGTGGTGAACAGCGCCAAGCTGATGTCGTTGGCCAGCACGCTGGGGTCGGTCCCCGTTTTCTGGCTCATGGCGATCTTGCCGAAGGCGAGAATCATTCCGCAAACCGTCCCCAGAAGCCCCAGCATGGGAGCCGTTTTGACGATCGTGCCGATCCATGAGTGGCGGTACTCCAGATCCGCCAGCACATCGCGTTCGAATTTCTCCGCCAGCATGCGGCGCAGCTTGGGCAGAGGGCGATCGCGATTGGCGAGGGCGACCAGCACCAGTTGCGGAACCGCCTTCGACCAATAGGGGGGCGAATCACAGAGTGCGGCCGCCGCATCAAAGTCCCGCTTCGCCAGCAGCGCCCGGATCTGGTCCAGGAAATCAATGGCCGCAGCCTCGCTGGCGAAGCGCTTCTCCTGAACCTTCCTCACCAGCAGGACAACGCAGAAGACACCATACAGCGCCGCGACCGCCAACGACGTGTAGATGATCGGACCGGCCCAATCGAGTATGAATTCCATCGCTCCCCACAACCGACATCTGAATTGAGGATCACAGACGGCCTTCCTGGCGGCGAATCGCTTCCATACAAGTCAAACGTGGTCCCGCGCGCTCGTGTTGACGTCCTGCTGACGTCGTCCAAGTCCTATCGGATTAATGATTGCCGCGTCACCTCGAAGGCATACCCCTCACCCTGCTTTCTGGCGAGAAAATAGGTCCGCCGAATATCCTGTGGCGATCGCTTCTGATAGTTGAATTCGAGCGTCGCCAGCATTTGCTCGACATTTCGAGGATAGAAATGGAATATCAGAGAC
>JAHBXU010000782.1 GCA_019636315.1 Planctomycetaceae bacterium
CCGCACGGAGATGAGGTCGATCTCGCACCGTTCTATTCGTTCGACCATGACCGTACACGGACGCAGGAGGCGGCATTCTGGCACGCGGCGCGCCGCCCGGCAGAGTCGCGCGGCGATGCGCTCGATCCAGGAACTGAGGTGTTCCTGTCGTTGCTCCGTCTGGATGACGCAGGCCAATCAGCGATCGATCCACTCCGGCTGCTGGTTCAAACGACCTGCCTCAACCGGGACCGTCCCGCGGCTCTTCCCTTTGGCGGCGGAGAACCTCGCTTGCAGTTCGTGGATGGTGAAGCGGGCGACGTGCGCGTGCGTTGCCTCACGCGACCAACGCCGACCCGGCGGCCGGCCCTTGGCTATGGCACGCGATGGCGGGTCATTTCGCATCTGTCCCTCAACGGACTGTCTCTGCAGGATGCCAACGGTGCAGAAGGGCTGAGAGAAATTCTGCGACTTTACGAGCACTTCGATCCTGACCGCGAGCGTCATGCCAGCCGGTTGGCGGCCGAGCAGATCGAAGGGCTCCAGGGGGTTACGTTCCAGCGGACGACCGGCCGCCGAGAGGAAATCATCCGCGGCCGGCGGCATCAGTTTGTTTGTCGCGGCGTGATGGCGGAACTTCAGTTCGACGAGAGTAAGTTCTCAGGGGGCGGGCTGTACCTGCTCGCCAGCGTCCTGGACCGATTTCTGGGGCTGTATTGTTCGATCAATTCGTTCGTGCAAACGCGTGCCGTCACCAGCAGCGGGAAAGTCTACCAATGGCCACAGCGGGCAGGGGATCAGGTTCTGCTCTGATCGAGCGCCTCATTCGAGAACCACACCGCTTCGATTTCTTCCAGGCGGTGCGTGTGCTGGAGCGCGCGTCTCAAGTGGAACGGGAAACCGCTGGGGCAACCCGCACGAGCAGCGCGCGGGACGAGCCGACGCACCGTGAGGAACCGGTTCTGTTCAGCAGTCTGGTATCACTCGGATTTCCGGGGTCAACGATCGCAGCGGTTGAGCGATTGCCCGGCGCGAGCGGCGATCAGACGCAGTACCGCATCGAATCATCCTTCCTGGGACTCGTCGGCGCGGCGGGCATTCTGCCGCATCACTATACCCAGTTGGTTGTCGACCGTGTCCGTCGGAACGACTTCGCCTTGCGCGATTTTCTCGACCTGCTGAATCATCGGTCGCTGCTTCTGTTTTACCGCGCCTGGAAGAAGCACCGGATGATTATTGCGTATGAGGAATCGAATTCCGGCCGCCGACTTCGGCGCGAGGACCTCTTCACGCAGTCCCTGTACGCGGCGGTCGGATTGGGCGGCAACGCGCTCCAGCCCGCACAACGGACGTCCGGCGCACTCCGTGGGCGTCTCCGTTTCGATGACGAAGTGCTCCTCTATTTTTCCGGACACCTGACGCATCGTCCCCGGTCGGCGGCCGGCTTATGCCGCCTGCTGGCCGAATACCTCGACGTGCCGGTCCATGTGCAGCAGTTTCAGGGGCGCTGGCTGCGTCTCCAGCCTGCGGATTGCTCGCGGATGACAAGCGGCTCGGCCAACAATCGGCTGGGAGAAAACGCCTTGTCGGGCGCGCGCGTCTGGAGTGGTGAAGCGGCGTTTCGCATCGCGCTGGGACCGCTCAGTCTGGCCGAGTTCTCGCAACTGATGCCGCGTCAGAACCGGTTCCGGCAGGTTTGCGACCTCGTTCGATTCTACGTGGGAATCGAGTATGATTTCGATGTTCAACCGGTTCTCAAAGCTTCTGAGATCCCGTCGAGTCGGCTGGGCGCGCAGACCTTTCTCGGTTGGAATTCGTGGTTGATCAGCCACCCGCGCACGCGGAACGGCACCGAGGCTGTGTTCCGTCCCCGCGGCGTCATGGAACCTGGTGGGACCGACTGACCCGATTTCATTTGTGACGCCGTTCGACTCGTCCAACGACCTTCTCCAAAGGCATCCATTCGCATGTCGATCAATCTCAAGCAACTCGTCGGCAAGTTGAACGACACCTGTAAGCGCACGCTGGAAGGAGCCGCTGGCCTGTGTTTGTCCCGGACGAACTACAACGTCGAAATCGAACATTGGCTGCTCAAACTCCTGGAAACTCAGGACGCGGACGTGCATCCGATCCTGAAAGCCTTCGAGATTGAACCCGCGCGGCTTATGGCCGACCTGACGCGCGCCGTCGACGCCCTGAAAACCGGCAATGCGCGGCCGCCGGCGCTCAGCAAGAACGTGGTCGATCTCATCCGCGAAGGCTGGCTCATTGCTTCGGTCGAGTTCATGGAACCGTGCGTACGGTCCGGGCATCTGATTTACGTGCTGGCCAGCGACGACGGCCTGCAGCGGCTCATCGGCGGGTCGACATCTGAGTTTCACAAAATCAACGCGGAGACGCTGAAGGCCAGTTTTCATGTCATCACCGCCGACAGTGACGAAGCGTCACAATCGGCCATGACGGGCGCCGATCAGGCGGCACAAACGGCCCGCGTTCCGGGCCGTCCCGCCGGACTGACCAAGACGCCCGCACTCGATCAGTACACGAACGACCTCACCGCCCAGGCGCAGCGGGGCGACCTCGACCCCGTCCTCGGGCGCGATTCAGAAATCCGTCAGGTGATGGACATCCTCTGTCGGCGACGGCAGAACAATCCGCTGCTCGTGGGCGAACCCGGCGTCGGCAAAACAGCCGTGGCGGAAGGCTTCGCGCTCCGCATCGCGGCCGGCGACGTTCCGGCGTCGTTGCGCAACGTGTCGCTCCGGGCGCTCGATCTGGGATTGCTGCAGGCGGGGGCCGGCGTCAAAGG
>JAHBXU010000783.1 GCA_019636315.1 Planctomycetaceae bacterium
GTTGCGCAATCCCATTCGGCCATGTTGCACTCGAATCGTTACGCGCGACTGCTGGTCCGAACGTGCATCGTCGATCACATGGTCTTCCAGGATAATCTGGGGGCGTCGATCACGTCGGAGCATATCGACCAGACGGAACTGGCTGCCCAGAAACAGGAGCGCGCGATGCCCGTGCCGCTCGACATACTGAGAGTTGGGATCTCCAAATCCTCCAAATTGGGCGTGGACGGCGTCCGACCACTCCGTCCTCCCATAACTGTCGAAGGCCGTGATCTCACCGGTCCGCGCATCCAACCGCATACTCGGCGATGTCAACAACGGATCTGTGGGCCCCACGACTCGCAACGGCGCGGGCCGTTGCTGAGGCGCTGCCGTCAGTTGCGTGACGGCGATGGAACCGGTGGGCCATGATCCGACATCGGCAAGCACACGCGCGATCTCTGGATCCTCGCGCAGTGCGGCGGCGACCTCTCCTCCGGACCGGCCATCCAGCATGGTCTCCGCCTGATCGGTATTCAACTCCTGCAACAGAGCGTCAACGAGTTCGCCTCTCCCGTTGTCCGCATACAGCCGGAGGAGGCGCACGATGGCCTCAGCACGTTCGTCAGGCACTCCGTGACGTCGATCGGCCAACCAGAGCGCCTCTGCTCGCAGTGGCTCTTGTTCCGGATCGATGAGCTGCGAAAGTGCCCGATGGGCCGCCTGGCCGGGTGCGTTCTGACGGAATGCCGTGGCGATCCGGTCCAGATGCTCGACGTTATTTGCTGCGGCGGCCGCTTCGACGAACGCCTGCAACTCCGTGTCCAGGGCGCCGCGTTCATCCGCCGACACGCGCTCATACAGTCGCTGCAGGCTGCCTTGCACCCAGCGATCCAACCGGACGCGGTGGTGATCGCCGACGTGCTCTCGCAAATCGGCCAGTCCCTCCATCGCCAGCAGTTGGAGACAGCGACGGAAGGCCTCCGCGAACTCTCCCTCGGCCTCCAATCCGTCGATGATCGATCGCGCGAGCCGAATTCGCTGGGCGGGATCCGATGTCAGACGATCCAACTCGGGAATGGAATCACGATGTGCGGCGAAGTCCTCCCTCAACCGCTCCAGCAACGTATCGACGATGAGCGCCCTGATGCGTTCATCCGGCAGCGTCGAAAAGGATCGGCGCAAGTCATCCAACGCCTGGTCGGTCGCAGCAGCATGCAACCGCAGTTCCCCCCGCACGCCCAGCGCGGCCGCATCATTAGGGTCGGCCTGCAAATCGGCGGCGATCTGTGCGTCCAGCTCTGTTTGCGAACGAAATCCGCGCAGCTCTGTCGCGCTTTGCGAGAACAGGCGGCCGCCCGCAGCAACCAGACTCCCAAATTCGGACCCTGATCGAGCCGGGGATCGCGCCAGGAGGCGTCCCTGGGCCAGGTCAATCGTCGCGATTTCGCCCTGGCGCAAGGGCAAATAGAGAAACCGACCGGCACGGACGCCGCGCCCGCTGGGCGGGCCGATCGGGAGCGACCAGAGCGTCTCGCCGGACTGCACATGGACGAACTCGACGTGCCGCTCGCCGACGAGGACGACGCCCTCACCGTAGGCCCCTTCGAGGGACATGGATCGCTGGCGAGGACGGCTCCAGACCGCCCGGCCATCGAGCAACCCGAGTCCATGCAGATAGGGATGATCGGGGGGCGCGTGAACGACGACCCCGTCCGCAATCAAGGTCGATCGACCGTACCATCGCGGCGACGCGAGCATCTGCTCGGTCGTGGGAGATGCTTCTTCCAATTCGTTCAGTTGCCAACCACCTCTCAGAGCGTCCGTCGATCGGGCCGATTTGGGGGCGAGATAGACGTGTGCCCACAGAAGGGAGCGGGTCGTCCTGTCGATGGCCGCGACCAATCCACCGCCCGTCGGGCAGACGAGGATATCCCCTTCGAGTGACGGGCTGAGACCGGCCAACCGTCGCGGCAGCGCCCGATTGATGTCGGCCGTCGTATTGAGTAGTGCGGTCGACCATTGAAACTCACCGGTCTCCGCGGTGAGCGCCATGAGCCTCACCTGTCCCCGTTCCTCGCCCAATACGTACAACATCCCATCCACTGGCAGGGGAGCTCCAAGGAAGAACGTCCCGGCGACCGGGAGTGCGACGCGTCCCGGCGGTCCTCCCACCTCCCACAGCAATTTGCCCTCGGTCGCGATGTCATACGCCCTTAACCGGTTGTACGAGGGAAGGTTGAGTGGATGCGATGCCGATTCGGATAGTGCGTAGGACGGCTGCGCGGAAATCAATCCGGAATCGAACACCTGATAAACACGTGTGCGATCACTCGACAGGAGGGCCGCCGTGGCGTCCAACCATGCCCGTTGTGCAACGAGTCCGCCCATCAGAGAAGAGCGGACGGAGGGCGCGACGCCGAGCCCGGCGCTTTGATTGCTTGTCAGATACTCGAAGACAGGATCTGCGTCCGCCGACTGCCAACGGAACTGACCCGATTGAGCGTCAACGGCCCGGAGGCGCCCGTATGAAGAGAACAACACCGTGCCGCCGACGACCAAAGGCTCCGCGACCGCATAGGTCGGCCATTGCTCTTGTGTCCGGGCGAACGTATTTACGCTTTCGATCGTGACCTGCAGATCATTTTCGGCGGCGATTGAACGGGCGTCGTGCATTTCCCCCAGGGGCGCGCGCCAGGCGTTGTCGAAAACCGGACTGGCGGTGAGTGACGCCGCGTTTCGATCCGCGCTGCCGCCGGAGATCAACCATTGGGCCGCCGCGGGATCTTGCGGCGTGCCCGGTGG
>JAHBXU010000784.1 GCA_019636315.1 Planctomycetaceae bacterium
GCAGTTCTACGTGGGGAGCGCCGAGCAGATCCCGTCGATGCAGGTGTACGATCGCAGCGGTCGGTTCCTGCGGACGTTGCCGTTTGGCGATCGCATCTCCGCACTCGCGGGAGGAACACCGGCGGAAGTTGCGGTCTCGGGAATGGTCGATGAATCATTCATGACAAACGACAACTTGAGCAAGGCGGTGGAGACCGGGCTGATCTCAGGTCGGAACCGCGCCTATCGTGCCACCGGTGAGATAGGAGACGGATTCACCTGGTACAACGATGTCGACATGTTCCGCATCTCGTTGAATGCCGGGGATCGGCTGACGGTTGATGTCACCGGCGGCGATCTGGGTTGGGGCGGCTATGGCTTGCGCCTGTTCGATTCCTTCGGAAGCGACCTGGACTTCCGGATTGGCGACTTTGGTGAATTCATTGATTTCACCGCTCAGTTCTCCGGAGTCTACTATGTCGGCATCAGCGGCGCGGAGAACTATACGTACAACCCGCTCGTGGAGGGGTCCGGTTCCTTCAACTTCTACACCGGAACGTACGAGATCGAGTTCCTTGTCAACTCGGTGCTGCAACCCCGCGGTTCGTATGTCGGCGGCGAGTTGACGGAGTATGGCGGCAACCTGATGTTCGTCGGCTCGACCAGCGGTAGCGGCCAGGAACTTTGGAGGTACGGCGGTTCAGGGAATCCGACGCCCCTTGATGTCAATCCGATCGGGCGATCCAATCCGCATTCGCTGGTGGTCCTCAATGGACATCTCTACTTTGCAGCGGAGTTCGGACAACCGGGAGACTTCGGAGGCAACGGCGACTTTGATTCGGAACTGGCCCGATACAGCGGCTTCGGTCGACCACAGAAGATTGATTTGAACTTCAATGCCAACCGTTCGACCTTCCCCCAGGAGCTGACCGCCCTTCCGAGTCGAAACATGCTGATGTTCGTCGCTCAGGATTCCTCTGGAACCTACCAATTGTGGAGTCTCGACCAGTTCAACAATCGTACGATCATTCCCACGTCGACATACGCCGACCCTCGGAATCTGATTGCCTTTGGTGACTACGTCTACTTCACGGCATTCGACGACGCATTCGATTATGAACTATGGCGCACAGACGGCGTCACCGCGGAGCGGTTCGCCGATCTGAACACGGTCAACAGCTCCAGCCCGGACAACTTCTTTGTCCATGACGGGGTTCTGTACTTCACCGCCCAGGACAGCACAGCAGGGCGCGAACTCTTCCATTACGACGGCGTTCATGCGCCCGGCCTCGTGGCGGACTTGAATCCCACCGGCAGCTCGAATCCTTCCGGGTTTGGAGTGTTGAACGGCGAGTTGTACTTCACCATCACTCCCAACGCGCCAGCCGACTTCACACGGAGAATGGCGCGCATCTCACTCGATACGCCGCCTGCGTACAAGGTCGTCCCGGAAAACAACCAGATCGTGGGCGCCCCCGGCAGTTCGATGCGTGTCGACTTCGCAAACGCGCGGGTCGTCGACGCCGGCCCCGATCATGTGGCCAATGAGGCGGACGTCGTTTCTGTCGCGGGGACGTTGCGTGAGCCACCGGGCGGCGGCGGCCTCTACTTCTCTCAGTGGACGATCGTGAACTCTCAGGGTGCGACCGTCTCCGGCGTCGGGGCACCGACGGGTTGGCAGCCGCTGACGTTCACCGGGACCGATCCCTTCGGCGTCGCCACGGCGGCGGTGGGCTTCAACTTGAGCGTCCCCGATGACGACAGCTTCACCGTCACACTTGAACTTTTCGACGCTTTCAACGCACGGCGGTATTCCGATGTGTCGAAGATTGTTATCCGTCCGGTGGCGCCGTTGTTCACGCTCGGCCCCCCTGGTGTCAGCACCGAAACATTCCGCTTTACCCGTCAGGTGAGCTTCACCGATCCAGGAACCGACGCCTGGACAGCGACGGTCAACTATGGCGATGGCTCGGGCAACCAGTTGCTTCTGCTGGATCCGTTGTCCAAGTCATTTGAGCTGAATCACGTGTATCGGGATGACGGCGTCTATCAGATCACGGTCGAGATTCGGGATACCGACGACGACTTGTCATTCACGGACACACTCACCGTGACGGTCGCCGCGATGGGGCCGCAGATCGCCCTCAACGCTGTCGGGCACACGGGAGGCCTCGCTCTGATCGGCGATGAGTTGTTCCTGTTCACGGACAGCGGCGAGATCGAAGTTTTCAATCGGCAGGGCCTGCGCGTGCGGACGCTGATCCCCTCCTTCACTCCGTTGGCCCTGGGAGGCGAGGGCGCGGCTGGCCGACTCTTCGTTCTGGATGGCGACGCTCAGGAGATTGTTGAATTCCATCCGACAACCGGGACGGAAGTGAATCGAGTCACCGCGCCCGCACAATTGACGTCCGGCGATGCGATCACTTTCGACGGAACACGACTCCACCTCCTCTCCGCGACGAGCAATACGCATTATGAACTGAATCCGACGACCGGTACTGTGTTCACCCAGCATGCGCTGGCGGGAGGACTGGGACCGTTTGGTGGAGCCGCCGTTGTTTCGGGGCGGCTGTACTATCAGAGCGGCGCCGGAGAATTGATCGAGTTCGATCTCTCGGCGGGAGTCATCACGGCGGCTTTGGACATTGCCGCCCAGAACACGGGCGTCACCTTGCTGCCCGGATTGACCGCCGTTGCGGGTCCCGATGGACTCCTTGCCGTAACTTCGGCGCTGACCATTGTGGAAATTGATCCGGCGACGGGACAGATCATCCTGTCCACACCGTTTGTGGACGCACCGACG
>JAHBXU010000785.1 GCA_019636315.1 Planctomycetaceae bacterium
GCCGCCCAGTTGTGGAACTTCAAGCCTCTGGCCTGATCTCCGTCCCTGATTCCAGGTCGATGCCGACGATCGAAACAGAATCGCCGGCCGAATGCCGGATCGCGGCGAGTATCGTGCGGCGCGGAGCGACATTCCGTTCACCGCGGGAACTTCCGCGTGCTCCAACGACGTGCGCGGAGAGTTAAAATCGGTACAACAGGTCGACCTGTCAACCCGAACCCAATCGCTTGATGCCGCAGATTCCCCCCTGTCGATACAGAACTGTCAACCCGGCGCTGGTCGACAGGAGGGGCTTCCGTGAGATTTTCGCTGACTGACCGCTACTTACCTCGTACTCTGATCGCGGTCAGCCTGTGCGGCATGTTCGCGGCTGCCACCGTCCTGCCAGGTTGCGTACGAAATCCCTGGACGGTCGCGACTGGCGGCCAGGGACGGGTTGTCGCGAGCGAGTCTCAGGTCGAACGGACGGCTGCCTGGAACTCCGACGGAAAATCGCCCGCGGAGCAGAACGCCAGCGGAGCCGTGATTGCGGCGACATCGACGACGACGATCAGACCATTGCATCTCGGTCCTGCGGCCCCTCCGGCCGAAGGTGCCGGCACAGAGAGCCGCCTTGATGCCGTTCTCAATCAACGTCGGCGCGATCAAATGCTCATGGCGGAGAGCAATGTCCGGCGGACTGTCCCGGCCGCACGAGCCGCGGAAGTGCCCCCGCAAACGAGTGCCCGGCCCGAACGATTGAATCCCTGGGAGCCCCAGATCTCGGCGCGAGAACGTGCGCGTCTGGAACAGGAGCGGCGATTCGCCGTGACACAGACCAGCGCATCGCAGCCAGCTCCTGCAATCGTGGTTCAGCATCAACCGCCTCCGACTCAGAATTCGACCAATCGATTCTCGAAGGACTTCGACGTCCGTCTCGACACCCTTCGCCAGGAATTGAACGCTCGAGAGGGAAAACATCGTTACGCCGGGAAGGCGACCGAGGAGACAGACTCCACTCCGTTCTGGGCGGATGTCGCCTCCAGGCCCGCAACTCCCTCGTCGGCTCGTGGCTTCGAACGCGAGACGAAGCCAGCAACTGCCGACGCATCGACACTCTTTGAACACGAGCCGACCACGCCGCCACAACATCACGACCCCGTGGATAATCAGGCCCACGTGGACTCTGAGCACAAAAGGGAGGCGCACCAGAAGACAGTTCGATTGGCCACGATCGACCTGCCGGCTGCATCCGACGCCGAGGCAGGCGGTCCCCAACGATCGCAGCCCGAACTGCCCCCCGACACGAAATCGAAATCAAGAACGAGCGTCCCGACGTTCTCATGGGACGACGAAATCGCAATCGTCCCGGACGCCTCATCTCCTGTCGAACAAACGTCTGCCGAGGCAGAACATCGGCTTATCTCGAATGGCGGTGTGCGGCTCCTGCCGCCGGTGGAAGACACGCTGACCGCAGACTTTTCAGAGACATTCGACCAGACAAGGGCGCAGGAGGACCGGCGGTCAATTCCGGCGGCGCGCCATGGCATGAGGTTCAGCTGGCCGACCGAGATCGCGCCGTCCGCGAATGCCGCTGATCCGCCAGCAACCGACCTCCTGGGTCCCGAGCGCATTGACCGCACGTCGGATCACGCACGCCCGATCGGCCCGTCGACTCAGCCGGCGCCAGAGATTCTGCTCAATCGGGGATCACATCGCCCGCGGTTCACCGAACATGCCGATCTGGAAAACCCGGTATCGGGAATGCAGTTGGCCGAATACAGGCCGCTCTCACCGGTTCATGTCGCCCAGGCTCCCCCACTCGCAATGACGGGGGATGCCCCATCTCGTGCTGGCGGGATGCACGCCTCGAACGATAGCGCGTCCTCCAAGTCGATCCTCGGAGCAATGCCGGATGCCCGCTGGCGTTTGCCGCTGTTGGGAATCTTCGGCGGAATGATCGTCATGCTGGCGGCATTCCGCTTGTTCTCGCGTGGTGCGTCTCACTCATAAGCGGCGGTTTGACGTCGGGGCTGATGCGTCGAGTCGCCATCCGTCCTGTCCGCGAGGATGGGGAGAGCTTCAATTCCGCATTCTGCTCTGCCTGATTCTCGGAACGTCCGCTTGTTCTCCGAGACAAAACGAGAAACACTCCGATCTTTGGCTTGCGCAGCCTCCGCGGCGCATGATCGGTCCGACTGTGCCGGTTGTCCGAATGCCAACGGTTGGGACTGGCGATGAGTGCTCCTTCGTCATCGGCCAATCGCAGAGCGGATGTCATTGGCCGTGTGCCAGAAATTCGGTTCTATACTTGGGCGACCCCAAATCCACCCTGTCGGAGCCGAAGCGATGTCTGACGACCTGTGGAGCCGCCCCACGCTCAGCGATCTGCGCACCGTTCTTGAGAGCATTGGCAAGTCGGATGCGGAACACGGCCGCGTCGCAGAGCGTCTGGAACTTTCCGTTCCCGCCGAGATCACCACTTCGCGGGGCAATACCATCTCCGCCATGACGCGTGAGATCAGCCGGCACGGCATTGGCCTGCTGCACCGGGGCGTGGTCAATCCCGGCGAGGTGACCGTGAGGATGGCCAGCGAGACGCGGGAGTTCAACTATCGCGTGTCGATCGAATGGTGCCAGCCCTGCGAGAACGGCATGTTCATCAGCGGCGGCCGCTTTGTGACGCAGAGCGACGCGTCGGAATGAGGTCGCGGCTGTTGACGCCCTATTCTGACCGTAACTTGTCGCGAAACACCTTCCGGAACTTCTCGATCTTCGGCCCGACGACGTACTGACAGTAC
>JAHBXU010000786.1 GCA_019636315.1 Planctomycetaceae bacterium
AGTTCAAAGGCGATAATCGACGTCAGCGAATTCAAATACGCCCCGCGATGGTGATAGACCACCCCCTTGGGATTGCCGGTTGTCCCGGATGTGAAATTCAACGAGATGGCCTGCCATTCGTCGTCCGGATTGCTCCAGACAAACTCCGGGTCCCCCTGCGACAGGAACTCCTCATACTCGCACTCGCCGATCACCTCCCCCTCGGTCTCCAGCACATCGTCAATGCCGATGACCAGCGGCCTGGACGTCATCTGAGAGAGCGCCCGTTGAGCAAGGTCCGCGAACGCGCGATCCACGAACAGGACCTTCGCTTCGGCGAAGTCCAGCATGAACGCCACGGCGGCCGGATCGAGCCGCGTGTTGATCGTGTTCAGTACGCCCTGCGTCATCGGCACGCCAAAGTGCAATTCAATCATCGCGGGCGTATTTGGTGCGATCACGGAGACCGTATCGCCCTTTCCAATGCCCCGCCGGGTGAGAGCCGAAGCCAACTGGCGACACCGAGCGTACAATTGCTGATAGGTGACCCGCTGATCACCATGAATGACGGCCGTCCGGGCGGCATAGACGCGAGACGCGCGCTGCAAAAAACTGCTGGGCGTCAGTGGAGCATAGTTCGCCTGACACTTGTCGAGACCACGATCGTACGCAGACATGCCTTCCCCTCAATGAGGCTCGAATGTCAGAACTGCACGCGGTGAGATCAAAGAGATCGCCAGTCTAGCTTGAGAATCGGCAAATGTTCCAGCATGATGTCTCACGCGTCCCGTATCCTCCATCCAATTGACTCCATGCCCGCATCTGACACACCCGGCGCTCGATTTCGCAATGCCCTGGAGGCGGAACGCCCCCTGCAGGTCGCAGGCGCCGTCAATGCCATGTGCGCCCTCCTGGCTGAGCGCGCGGGATTTCGGGCACTCTATCTCTCCGGGGCGGGCGTCGCGAACGCCTCATTCGGCATGCCCGATCTGGCGGTGACCTCATTAAATGATGTCGTCGAGGATGCGCGGCGAATCACCGGCGCGTGCGGCCTCCCCTTGCTTGTCGACTGCGACACCGGCTGGGGGAGCCCCCTGACAATGGCCCGCACGGTGCGCGAAATGACGCGCGCCGGAGTCGCCGCGATCCATCTTGAAGATCAGGTCGATATCAAACGCTGCGGTCATCGTCCAGGAAAACAGGTGGTGTCGACCGCACAAATGGTCGACCGCTTGCGAGCGGCGGTGGACGCCCGCACCGATGAGACGCTCGTGATCATGGCCCGCACCGATGCCGCGGCTGTCGAGGGCCTGGACGCCGCGATCGCCCGAGCCATCGCGTATGTCGAGGCCGGCGCCGACATGATCTTCGCCGAAGCCCTCCGTGATCTGGATCAGTTTCGGAAATTCACGGCCTCCGTCCCCGTCCCGGTGCTCGCCAACATGACGGAATTCGGTCAGACGCCGCTCTTCACACGCGAGCAGTTTGCCGACGCCGGCGTGCGATTGATCCTCTATCCGCTCACCGCGTTTCGCGCCATGAACGCCGCGGCACTCGACGTCTACACGGCCTTGCGCACCGAGGGAACACAGGCAAGTCTGCTCGAACGAATGCAGACGCGAAACGAACTTTATGACGTTTTGAATTACCACCACTACGAGCAATTGCTCACCGCCTCTGAGCCGGAGTCCACGTCCCATGACCAGTAATGCTTCGTCCCGTGGACTCGCCGGAATCATCGCTGGAGAGACCGCCCTCAGCACCGTCGGCAAGGAAGGGGCCGGCCTGACCTATCGCGGTTATTCGATTGAAGACCTGGCCGAGGGAGCCACGTTTGAAGAAGTGGCGTTCCTGCTGATCGACGGGGAGCTGCCGGATTCGTCTCAGTTGGACGAGTTCCGCGCGCGTCTTCAGGGATATCGCACATTGCCGCAGGCTTTGCGCAGCGCGCTGGAACTGATCCCCGCCTCGGCCCATCCCATGGACGTGCTGCGCACCGGATGCTCGCTGTTGGGCTGTCTTGAACCAGAACAGTCGTTCGATCAGCAGCGTGACGTCACCGAGCGCCTGCTATCGGCGTTTCCGTCCATGCTTGCCTATTGGGAGCGGTACCGCATCAACGGCGAGCGGATCGACACCGATACGAATGAGCCGGGAATCGCCGGTCACTTCCTGCGGCTTCTCCATGGCCGCAAACCGACGGACGCGCATGTCCGCGCGATGGACGCCTCACTGATCCTGTACGCGGAGCACGAATTCAACGCCTCGACGTTTGTGGCGCGCATCACGGCCTCCACGCTGTCGGACATGTATTCGGCCATCACAGCCGCCATCGGCACGCTGCGCGGTCCGCTGCACGGCGGAGCGAATGAAGCCGCGATGGAACTCATCGAACGGTATCAAACTGCCGAGGAAGCGGAGCAGGGCATCATGGAGGCGCTGGCCAAAAAGGAGAAGATCATGGGCTTCGGCCATCGCGTCTATCGTGATCGGGACCCACGTTCGGACATCATTCAGGAGTGGGCGCGGCGGCTTGCGGACGAATGCGGCGACCGGCGGCTGTACCCCGTCTCCGAGCGGATTCATGCCATCATGAAACGCGAAAAGAATCTGTTCCCCAACCTCGATTTCTACAGCGCATCGGCGTACCACTTTCTGGGAATTCCGACCGAACTGTTCACACCGCTGTTCGTCTTCGCCCGCACGGCCGGCTGGGCGGCCCACGTAATGGAGCAACGCGCCGACAACCGCCTCATCCGCCCCAACGCCGACTACACCGGCCCGCAGCCGCGCCCGTTC
>JAHBXU010000787.1 GCA_019636315.1 Planctomycetaceae bacterium
TTGCTGTGCTCATGCGTCTTGATGACTTCTTCAAATTTGGCGATGGCGTCTTCCCAGCGATGCGCGTGGTAATTGATCCAGGCCTCCTGAAAATGCAGCAGCGCATTGTCAGGCAAGATCTGTCGCGCTTCTCCGACCGCCTTGAGTGCGGCGTCGGTCTGCCCATCCATCTCCAGCGCGTGCGACTGAAAGTACAGCACTTTGAAACGCACATCCGCGCGCTGCAATCGCGGGGAGGTATGTTCGAGCAACTGCTGAAAAACGACGGCCGCTTCCTTGTACCGATCCGCACTCGTCAGCGCCAGTCCGAGTTCTTCAAACAACTGCGGCGGCGGATCGTTCTGCATATCGATCGCCAGCTGGTAAAACTGCTGTGCCGCGTCAATCTGGTCCGCCTCGACGGACAGTTTTCCCAACAGATACGTCTGGACGAAGTCCAGCTTAGGCTCGCTCTCGGCCAATTGCTCGCGGCCATAGGCGATGAGCTGGTCCATTGTTTGTTCGTCCGCGGCGATGTCGGACTCCAGCGCGACATACTGCGAAACCACGGAGCGCGTGTCCGAGTCCATCCGCTCCAAGACCTGCGGATCATCGGCACTCGCTAGAAACCTCTCCAGAAACTGAAACGCCTTGGCCAGATCGTCCAACAGCTCTTTGGCCTTATGCTGCCGCCGGTGAACGCTCGCCAGCCCGACCAGTCCGCGTGGGTCGTTCGACCGACCAAGCGTTTCCTGATAAAGGGCCTCCGCGTCATCCAGTTGGTCCTGCTCGGCGTACTGCTCGGCCAGAAAGTAGCTCAACGTCTTATTGCGGGCATCGCGGCCGTGCAGCTCTTCCAGCCGCGGAAGCAACTCGTCGGGGCGATTGAGGCCAGCCAGCAGATCCGCCAACAACTGGTAAGCCTCACGACCCTTCGATTGCAGTTGTGCATCAAAGTACTTCTGCAACTCCCCAAGGGCTTCCTCGGGCCGATCGGTCTCCTTATAGACGGTCGCCAGATTAAAGCTGTGAATTCCCGGGCGGGCTTCGCTGTGCTTGCTTGCTTCGTCAAAGGCACGCACGGCGAGGTCGGCGAGCTTGGCATCGAGGAAAACCTTGCCCATCTCTTCGTACATCTTCCCCGCGTCGCCCAGCAGCAACTCCCGGTCCTCCGAACTGAGCGGCGCCCCCTGATCTTCGAGCGCCGCGAGGACGCTTTTGTAATGCTCGACCGCAGCATCCGTCTTAAGCAGGAGTCGGTTGAACAAGCCGAGTTCGCGGCGGATCACCAATTCGTCGATGCGCTGTGAATCTGCGGGAGGCGACTGACGAACCTGTTCCAGCAGATCAATGGCCCGTTGTGTTTCTGACGTTCGCACGAACAGACCTGCCAGCCCTCGCGCCAAGGGGAGCGCGTCGCGGCTCTGGCGGGCGGCCTGGAGCGCATACTGTGTCGCCTCGTCCCGCTCGCCTCGCGCAAAGCTGATCGTGACCAGCGACTGATACGGCTTCAGCTCGGCCGGAGCAATTGTGACGGCCGTACGGTAGGCCTCCAACGCACCCGAGTAGTCGTTCTTGCTCTCACGCAGTTGACCGGTCAGATACCAGGTGAGCGCCTTGCTGCGCGCCTGTTGCTCGGTCGTGGTCTCGACCTTGGGTTGAAATGGCTCGAGCGGTTCATCGGCAATCTGTTGCCACCCGCTGCGCGGTGCGGCGATCACCGTGGGGGGCGCCGGAGGGCCTGCACCGTCATCCGCACGGAGGGACCCCGATTGGACAAGAAGGGCACACAACGTCAGGCGAATCGCAACCATCGACCCACTCCATCAAAAATCGGGTGCGCGGCCGTCGCAAGCCGCTTGTCACATTGTAGCGAGCGGTCATTCCTGTACCAACAGGGGCTTTCGCCGGATCGCCGAGACGGTGTCGCCTGCCAGTCCTCCCCCGTTCTCCGCATCACATGCCCATCGGGCCTCACCGGTGCCAGGGCCAAGTTCTCAGCAAAGGACGTCAGCTCCGCTTTGCTCCCCCGCGCGTGGCGGCCTTCTTTCCCGAAGGCTTGGGGCGCGTCACCTTTTTGGTCACCGATTTCTTCGACGCCGACGCCTTGGCGTTGCCCCGCTGGGCGGCGCGGCTCGCATTCCGTTCGACAGGCTTCTTCCGCTTCTTGCTCGTCGCCTTGACTCGATTCCCGGCGCGATCCAGCAACTCGTCCAGTCGCTCCGCCATGTCCCCGGTGTCCACCACACCGTCGGTGAGCATGGCCTTGGTGATCTTGAACGATGATTTCAGATGCGCATCGGTCCCCAATTGGCGCAGCAAATGACACAAAAGCGGCACATCTGATTTGCGGACTGACGACTTCAGCTCTTCAGCCGCCTGATCGGGAGGCGTCTCCGGTTCAATGAGACCCATCCAGGCCAGCACGCGGCAGAGCGTGTCATCCATGGGGACGACGTGAGCCCCCAAGGCGTGCTGCATGGTGTACTGCTGCACAAAAGGGGTCAGCCCTTTGATTTTGGAGAGCTGTTTTTCGGCCCCTTCGAGATTCTTTCGCCGCAGGGACTCGAAATCGAAGACGTAGTACTCCTCAAAAACGTACTGCAGAATGTCCCGCGTCCGGAACGCGCGCCAGGCCGCATCCTCCAGGTTGCCCAAAGATCGCTCGACTTCACTGATGGAGCTGACTCGAATCTCATTCCAATCGTGAAATGACGCCAGGAGATTTCGGTACCCGGACTCCGCTTCCCCGTGCGATGCGTCCTCAAGGCAGCAGGCGAAGACCATCGTTTCCAGGAC